>JAQICB010000002.1 GCA_027858745.1 Bacteroidales bacterium | reverse complement strand
AGGTAACGGAAATTTGACCGATATGGAGGCAGGTAAAGCATATTTTATTAATGTAAACCAGAATACGGTTTTAGAGTTTTAATAAAATCCTCAAATCGATCGGTTTATATATTTGTGATAAAACGCACTAATTCAGCATGTGTTTTTTCGGTTGAGAATTGTGATACAACTTTTTCTCTACCGGCTTTTCCCATACTATGGCGAAGGTCTTCGGAGTCAAGCAATGTGCAAATAGCATCGGCACAGGATTTTATATTAAAATCTGTAATTAAAAAGCCGTTTTTATTATTGTCAATAAGTTCTTTGTTGCTGCTTATGTTAAATGCAACTAATGGTAATTCTTGTGCCATTGCTTCGGCTAAAACAAATCCGAATCCTTCCCAAAAAGAAGGAAGCATAAATATGTCTGCTTCGGCTAAAAAGTGGTTAATATTACTAATAAAACCAACTAATTGTATCTTGTCCGAAAGTCCTCGTTCTGCAATGTCGGTGTGGAGTTTCTTCCATAAACTGCCTTCGCCGGCAATTTTAATAACAAAAGAATAACCCCGGTGAGTAAGTATTTCGGCAAGTTCAATGAGGCATTCAAAATTCTTTTGATATTCTAATCGTCCTACTGCTGCAATAACTGGCGTTGTGTGTTCTATTTTTTGTAAAATTGGAGGTATGTCAATGCCGTTATATAATATTGTAATGTTTTCTTTGGGAAACAATGAAGGATTGTTTGTGAGTATTGTTTCTTTCGTTGCATGTGAGTTGGCGATAATATGTGTAATAATTCGTGAAAACAAGAATCGGTTATACATTGAGTTTCGTATCGGAATTGCACTTCCGCGTCGGTAAATAATATGTTTGACGCCGGCAATTTTTGCCACAACTCCTGCTACTTTTACATCAATTGGTAAACAGAGAATGATGGTGTCAAATTGTTGTTTTTTAAATAAACGAAATAATTTGATATATGCAAACGGATTTAAAAAACTGAGGTTTGATAGTGAAATCGGAAAAGCAGGAATTGTGTCTTTTACTTTGTTGAACAATTCGCCTGAACCATGAGCATACACAGTGGTTTGAATATTTTGCGAATAGAGAAATAGGGCAGCATCGGTATGCCATTTTTCGCCACCTCCCCATTTTTTGTGCGAATTAAAAAAACAAATATGTCGCCTTGTTTCGTTCATTTTATGTTCGTTTGGATGCTGACGCAACTTTTTGTTTCATACGGTTTGTTCCACTTTTGGAAATGTCGAATTTTGCCGTACAATAGACTCTTTCGGCATCCGGTTTAAGCAGATCATAGGCAGATTCAATAATCCGTAATGCTTCGGCTAAGGTTTCGGTTTCAACTATAGTTCCCATTGCGGTGAGGGAATATTTATGCCCCGACGATTCTATCATAGAAACAACTCGTGATACATATGTTCCTAATCCCGTTTCGTGACCAAGTGGAAAAATTGCTATTTCTGATATGACTGACATTATTGTATAATTATGTGTTGTTGAGTTCGTATATTATTTTCTTGAATGTGTATATTATATACTCCCGGTTTCAAATGTGATACAGGAATAATATGTTTTTCTTCATTTGAATATGCTTCATATATTTTCTTGCCTTCAGCATTGTACATGCGGATACTTCCTGCTCCCGATTTCAGGCTTACTACAACTTGTGTTTCCGCAGGATTTGGGTATGCTGCAGCAGTTTCTTGTATAGGGCTCTCTAATGAGGTGTTTGATGAAACAACAACATAAAAAAGTGTTGAAATAGATACGCCGGCACCTTCATTTTTTCCATCGCTTATATCAAATCCAATTCTTGCTCGTCCTACACCCTGTGGAGTACCGGTAAATGTCATAGTTGTGTCATTATAAGAAAGCCATGACGGTCGACTTGTTAATGTGAAGGTGAATTCGGTATCTTCTCTATCTGTAACAAAATTTGTAGGAACAGTAAAACTAGTATCAACACCTTCCGTCAAATAAACATCTTCGAGTGGTGGGTCTGAAATAAATACCGGTTTGTGATTAATAATCGTACAGGGTTTGCCGTCCCATAAATAAAAGAGTGCTTGTCCGATTTCTGAATTTGTGATGAATTTTCCCCGAACAATATCCTGTTCGTCGGCATATGAATTAAAGATTTCACTTCCGGCACCTTTTGCAAAAAATGGAACTAATTGATTTGAATGGTCTCCGGCAAAAAAACTAAAATACGGCATATTCCATGGGCCATTATCCCCAATTTGGTAATGATTGAGCATAATAGAATCAGTGCCAAAATCGGGATGAGCAATTATACCCGTTTCATGATCGGCAGTAACAATTAATAAATTTTCTTCCCATCCACCATTTTGTTCTATCCAATGTATAACACTGTCAACGGCACGGTCAAAAACAATTTGCTCCTCAACTAAACGACCTTTATAATTCCAGTGCCCGGCATTGTCGGTTGCACCACCTTCAAACATAGCAAAAAAGCCATTGGTATTACTTTGCAAATGGCGGAGAGCAGCACGTGAAGTTTGCCATAATTCGGGAACATTTTGATTCCAATCATCAAAATGAACTGTTTGATTATCGATACCAGTTCGGCGAATCTGAGAAGAATATCCTACTTTCATAAGACCGAGCATTCTGTCTAAGGTGTCATGTTCCATAAAATATGCAAAATCAGCACTATCCTCTATCAATGTCCATGGGTCGGGGATGCCGTCACCGGTACAATCCTGAACGTCTGTCCATCCGGATTTTGTGGGGATGCTATATGTGAGAGCATTATTTGTTAAATCATCCCAAAATTCTTCTCCCCCAATATTATCATAATCTCCACTCGACATAAGTTGTGCATTTTCAGAATATTCTGGGTGGTTAGCTCCAATGAGAACATCAATGTCAGATTCTATGATTAATTGTCGAGATATATCCTCATATTCTAAGCGTGATACATTATTTGCATAAAAAGATGCGGGTGTTGCATCATAAATAGATTTGGTTGTGACTATTCCCACCGATTTATCAATTCCTTTTGCATGTCGAGCTATTGTATTCAATGCATTACCCTCCTTATCGACACCAAGACAATAATAATATGTTTTTGTTCCTGATGCAATTGCAGTTCCGGAAGCAGCAGAACAGGTTACATTATTTCTTCCCCATAAATATTTTGTATCAGTCCATGCAAGTCGCGACTCATACGAATTATTCCAATGTCTTACTTCATCGGTATTTTCATTCGTTGCAAGAGGATAGGTGCTCATTCCTAAAGCAACTGGAAAATCCTGATATTGTTGTCGTTCGCCGGTATAATATTCTCCAATTTTCATATGATTATATCCCATACCATCGTTAATCATAAGAATGATATTTTTGGGTTTTGTAATAGTTGTAGCAGGGTCAGGTAACAATCTGAAACAAGCCTGTCCAATTTCAGAATTATTAATAATATGACCATATACAAAATCTTCTTGATCGATATAATTCGAAAATTCATCGCTTCCCACACCTTTCGCATAAAGAGGTGTCGCAAATCGTGTTGGGTATTCGCTTTGGAATATCATGTCGGGAAGCTCACCTGCTGTTCCATTTTCAATTGCTACGGTTTGGGTGTAATATTCAGGGTGTCTTTGGTTAGCATCAAAATCGGGTCCGGTAATAAATCCGGTTTCGTATGTTCCGGTTACCACAATCATTGTTTCGTCCCACGAGCTGTTTGTTTCAACCCAATCTGAAATTGATTGGACTGTTTCGTGAACTGTTTGCATTGCCGTAATTACTCCTTCTGCATCATTATTACGAGAGGCATAATCAACAGCTCCCGACTCCACAAGAAGTACAAATCCGTCGGGGTCAGTATTCAAATGATTAATGCCACGAATACTCAATTCCGATAATTCGGGCACAAAACTAATAGGTTCTGTTGCACTTCTTTTAAATTGTATAGCATCAGACATTTCAGGTACAATTAACAAACGATTTGCCATTGAGTCAATCTCTAAAGAAGATCTTATTAATGACCATGCGTCGGCAATGCCATCATTGTTTATATCTGTTGCACTGATGCCACTTCCGTAATCAGTAAGACCGTTATCTAAAGCTTGCCATATAGATGAGGGGAAATATGAAAAATTCCCGTCCCGAGCTTCTCCATTGTTTGAGTAGTAGGGATGACCGGCTCCAATAATGAGGGATAATTGCGATTGTAACAGCCCTGCCAAAACGCTGAGCGTATCGTCGGAAGAGGGAACATGAGCAGCAAAAGAAGCTGCACCCGATTGTGGAATTGCTAAATCGGTTATAATACCGGTAGATTTTCCTATGGTAAAGGCACGTTCCAAAATAGTTTCTAAAGCAGTACTGTCTAAATCGACTCCGACCGATTTGTATGCCGATTTTACTCCAGTTGCAATGGCAGTTCCAGCAGAAGCCGGATCGGTTATCATATTATCTACATATGCAGAATCCGACCATATGCGGCGATTGTGATAGTCGCCTGTATAATATTGTGCATCTTTTGTGTCTGTTATTACCTGTGAATATGCAGGATAAGTTGTAACACCGTATTGCGTAGGGAAATTTTCCCAAACATTCTCTGTGCCTTCATACGATTCAAGTGCTTGTACATGGTTAAAGCCCATACCGTTTACTGTTACAATAATAATGTTTTTCGGATTACTTTGTGCAAATCCTATACTTATTGATAGAATACTTATAGTTAAAAAAATGTATATTTTTTTCATAAGAAGTTATTTAAAAAGTGAATTATGCATATTCATGTTTACAACAGCTTTTCTATTGGAATATACAAAAGTACAAAAAAAAGTGTGTGACAATAATTTTATAACAATATTTATGAGCCTTATTTTTTTGAGAAAATATGATTTTGAAATGTATATGAGTATGCTAATGTGGCACAATGAGCATACTCTGATAATGTAAAAGTCGAATTTTGAGTGAACAGATTAGTCAGTGAACGTTGTAAACCGTACCTAAAATTGACGGAATGTCTTGATTGTATTGTGTAGGTTATTCCAAAATTTGCATGTGCAGATAGGTATGAACGGTTCAGTAAATCATTGATTGGAACCATTGAGTGCTCAGAATTTATAGATGTGCCATTGGAATGTATTAATATAGAGTAGAGCAATCCAACATCTGATGAAACAGCTATTTTTGGAGACAGAGCATACGAATAATTAATATCTAAAGGTAGAGAAAGATATGTGCTTGTAAGTATATCTTTATTGTAAACATTAATAGTGTCAATTTTATAAATAGGTTCGTTACTCCCTTTGTCGCCTGCTCCCGGGACACCTTCAGGCGGGCCTTTTTGAATGTAACCAATTATTTCGGTTGTGTCGGTGTAATAATATGTATAGTCAAACAATACATTTTTTTGTACAGAGTGAAAGAGAATACCTGATGATATAGTAAATGAATTATATTTCAATCCGAGCCCTGTTTCGAGCAATAAGGATTGTGGATTAAAATCCACCGATTCATTATACAATGAGTCTATCATACCATTCTCTGCTCCAAATTTTTGTGAAAACAGAGCATATCCAATATGTGTGTATAGAAGTGTCGATTTTTCTATATTTTTTTTGTTTGGATTTACAATATTTACTTGTATTGTATCATATTGTGTTATAATTATCGTATCAATTTTTCGAATTGTAATACTATCATATATTATCTGTTTAAGAGTATCAACAAGTAAAGTGCGAGATGAATGTGGTTCTTGTTTTTCTTTATAATTGGGTAGCTGATAGTTTTTACCTTTATTATCGGGGGGGAGTCCGGTTTTTTTATAAAAAATTATAGTATTATCAATAATATGTAAAAGCACATCATCGGTAGAAATAAAATTACTTATTACAAAACCTAATGTTACATTAGTATACTGAAAACTATATTTTTTAGTAACATCAAAAACATCTGCACTATAAAAAAAACGAACATCAATTTTTTTTTCTATAGTATTTATTATTTCAGGAATAGTTTGATTTTCAATATGTATTGATATTTTTTTATTTAAAATCTCATGATTACCAAATGATTGTTTACTTACGAGTATAAGTATAAAAAAAAAAGATATTGTATAAAAAATGCTATTTTTTAATATAGTTTTTATCATATAAAACAAATTCTCCATTTTTCTTTTCATAATTTACTGATAATCCTATTACTAAGGTACGTAAAATTATTTCAACACCATCTTTTTTATTAAAAGTAGCAAATACTTTTTTCTGCTTTAATTCTTCTGAATCTATGCTAATATTATAATTAAAATGTTTATTAATTGATTTAACAACATCAATGAGCGGAGCATTTTCAAATTTTAAAACACCTGTTACCCACGCATCAGTATTATTAATTCCCAAAGAACTTTTTGATATTGTTTTATGTTCAATATTTACAATTGCTTGATCTAATTTTTTAAGAAACACAGTGGTATTAGCATAATTAATTTTCACTTTCCCTGTTTTCACGGTTACCAAAATTTCGTTTGCTACTGAATCATGAAAAACAGAAAATGAAGTCCCAACTACCTGTATTCCAACGCTATCAATATTTACAATAAAGGGTTTGATAGAATCCGGTTGAACGGAAAAAAATGCTTCGCCCGTAATAGCAATTTTACGCACATCATTATTATAGGCATCATCATAGACGAGTGTACTGCCGGAATTAAGAAAAATGGAGCTGCTGTCGGGGAGTAAAATTTTAGAAATTGAGTCTTGTTGTGCTCTGTATTGTATTTTTTGAGGTACAGTAGAGTGTGAGTTTATTATAAAATGAATGCCCCACAAAAGAATAAATAATGCTGCTACAGAAGCCGCAGAATAATATATACGTTTGAGTATTGTTTTGCGTGTGTTATTGGTGATTTTTTGTTGAAATTGAGAATATGCCTTGTCTGGGTTAAAATCAGCACCTTGTAACTCAGATTTTGTTACTTCATATTCTAATCTTAGTTTATGCAATAATGTGATATTAGATGGGTCTTTCTGTAACCAATCACGAATTATGATTATATCGTTTTCTGTTGCCTCGCCGTTAATGTAACGAAACAACAATACTGATATGTCGATATTTTCATTTTCTTCTTTCATATACTAATGACAAATGTATATTAAAATTTGCGTACTCATAGCCTTAAAAAAATAGAAATATGAGTATTATTTGTAAAAGATGTTTAAAATGTTCTGAGATTTTTTTTATTCCCTTATATATCTGAGTTTCTATTGTACGTTGCGATGTGTCTGTTATTTTCGAGATTTCTTTCGAGCTTAACCCATCAATATATTTCATTCTAAGTGCTTTTTGCATTTTCTCAGGTAATAGTTGTAATACGTCTTCAATTTTTTCTTTTGTGTGTTTTTCGGTTTTATCTATATAATTGGTGTCAGACTCTATTTCAAACAATAATAGGTCATGTGCAATGGCAGCGTGATGTTTGTGTTGAATTGTTTTATGGTGTAATCTGTTTAAACAAGCATGTTTTACAGATGTAAATAAATAATTTTTGAAATTATCAATAATAATGGTTTTTCGTTTTTCCCATATTTTCGTCATTGTTTCTTGTACAATATCTTCAACTTCTTCTTTGTCAGCAACATATTTATATGCAAAGTGGCATAATGATATATAATATGCATTGTACAACCCTTCAAAAACCTGACTGTTGTTGTTTTTAATTTCGTGTAATATGTCGGAATCTGACTGTTTCAAAAATTATTTTGTATTATAAAAAGTAGGGGATGCTTTTTTTTGTAAAAGTAGAAACAATATTTGAATTTTACAAAGACTCTTATAATACAGTTTTTTGTAATTTATTTTTGTGTTGATATTGAGTGTTTTACATTCAAACTTACTGTCTATACATGTATCTTCCTATTTTTTTTACATGCTAAGTACGTAAAATTTCATCATCGTATGTCTATGGAACAAAATTATAAAAAGACATGCATCAATTAAATTCTCATATCAAAAAAACATTAAAATATAGAGTACTCATACTTTCTTTCTTTGTTCACGTATCTGTTTTTTCACAAAACATTACCGATACCCTGAGTTTTGCGATTGGATTGCAAGAAATATATGAATATGAGCCTATGTATAAGGTGCTTGGTGAGTATAGAGAAGACCATCCGAGTAATCTATATGTCGAATGGCTCTACGGACAAGCAGCTTTTTATACTGGTCGTACACAAGAAATGAAATCGGTATATAAAGCAAATATTTCTGCTAACCCCAATAATACTGATTTACTACTCGATTATGCTTTTAAATTAACTGATATAGGTGATTTAAAATGTGCTAAATCCTTGTTGGTAGAGTTTTCCAAAAGTGATAGCCTTAATTTTAAGATATATGAATATATGGCAAAAATTGAGTATTGGCAGGGTAATTATACTCGAGCCTTGCAGTATGTAGATAAAGCAATAGAACTGTCGCAGAGCTCTGAACAATGTATACAATTACGGCATACAATTATACAAGCCGGCGGTCCTTATGTGTTGGGTGGAGTGCGTTATTTTAAAGACAATCAGCCTCTCACCATGGTTCAAACAAAACTGCATGCCGGTATGTTTGTTAATTCTTTGTTTTCTCCAGCCGTACATATAGAGTTAATGAGTTTTGATTCCACAGAAAATTTTCGGCATACTAAACACATCTCCGCACACAATTCTTTTTATATATCGCAAACTCATACGCGAGGTGAAATTGGAGCTGGTGCTTTTTTCTATCCTGATAATTCGGGGTATATGATTTGGAATGCTGAATTAGAACAATCGCTTGTGCAAACAGTGAAATTGAACGCACATATTGAACGAAAACCATACATATTATTATTTAAAAATTTAGATACTGCTGTATTATATAATGAATTAAAATTTTCTGTAACACGAGAAAAAAAGGATGGAATACAAGCTCAACTTGTATATCAGTCATCACTATTTGATGATAATAATGCCATAACAACACTGTATGGCTGGCTTGTTATGCCACTGTATGTGAGTCCGAAATATACTCTTATGGCAGGGTATGGGTATAGCAATACGACTTCAAAAAAAGATATTTATACGCATACATTAAATAGAAATGAACTTTTTAGAGAGGTGTTTTTAGATAATGATATTGAGGGGCATTTTCATCCCTATATAACGCCTATGGAGCAAAAAGTGAATAGTTTAATTGCACTTGTTTCATACAATCCAAACAAAAAAATCAGTCTTTCAGTATCTGCTTCTTATGGCTTCGATGCACAGATAGAAACGCCGTATATGTATGGATATTTCAATGAAGAATTAGACCTCGTGGTAGAACGAGGATATTATACCGAAGAGTTCAAACCCTTTGAAATTCGTGTTCAGTCGCAGATGCTCATTACCCCTACTATTATGTGTAATGTGGAATATAAACGAAGTTATCCGAATTTCTATTACCAAACAGATTTTCTTGAAGTTGGCGTAAAAAAAATTCTATCGTATGAAAAATAAAACTAATCATACAAATAATTCGATGTGGCAGAGTTCTTCGGCTGCAAAAGTGAGAAGAGTAGACAAATATATGCTTTTCATATTGTTTGCGTTTGGTGTTGCGGCAACGCTCAATTTTTGTGCATGGTGGTTTCAGGAGGAGCATGTTGATACAAGCTGGATGTTTTATCTTTTAAGTCTTCTTTTTTGGTATGGAATCATTCGTATGCTTTTTACCTGGTATACCTATGCGTCTATTAAACGAACGCCGGCTCCAAAACCTCCCGAAGGATTGAGTGTGGCTATTTTTACCACAAGTTATAAGGGCGAACCTTTAGAAATGGTAGAAAAAACTTTAGCGGCATGTGCCAATGTAAGCTATCCACACACAACATATTTGCTCGATAATACGGAAGACCCAGCATTTAAAAAAGTAGCTGAAGAACAAGGTGCGGTCTGGCTGGAACTGTTGAATGTGCCGGGAGCAAAAGCAGGAAAAATAAACAAAGCATTGTCAATGACTAAGGAAGAGTATATACTTATTCTTGATCCTGATCATGTGCCTTTTTCCAATTTTTTTGATGAGGTTCTTGGCTTTTTTGCAGATTTGGAGGTTGGCTTTGTGCAGGTTTCACAAGCATATTACAATCAAAACAGGAGTTTTGTGGCAAAAGGAGCAGCTCAGCAAACATATACTTTTTATGGCATTACCCAAATGGGTTATTATGGAAATGATTCGGCTGTTGCAATTGGTGCAAATTGTACATTTAGAAGAACAGCTTTTGAGCATATTGGAGGACATGTTGAAGGTTTGGCAGAGGATTTACAAACCTCTTTGCAATTGCATGCTGCGGGGTGGAAATCTATTTATAATCCGGTAGTGGTAAACAGAGGGCTTGTTCCCGAAGATTTTCATACCTTTTGCCAGCAACAACTTAAATGGGCTCGAGGTGCTCTGGAGCTGTTATTTGTTGATCTTCCCAAAGTATTTCGCAAACTTAATTGGAAACAAAAATTAACGTATATATCTATAGCTTCATACTATATCAATGGGCTTACCGTATTTTTATTTACTCTATTCCCATTTCTTTTTTTATTGACCGATACGATGCCCGTAAATATGAAGCTGAGTGAGTTTTTTTTGCATGGCTCGTGGTTATTTGGTGCCGCAGTATTTTTTAATCTGTATGCACAAAAGTGGATGTGTGATCCCAAACGTGAAAGGGGCTTCCATTTTAATGCTATGATTTTAAAATATGCAACATGGCCGGTCTTTTTATATTCTTTGGTGCTCACGCTTATCAATAAAAAAATACCATATGTGCCAACCGAGAAAAAAGGAGGGAATGTAAAATCGCCTTTTGCAAAACCGCTGTTTTGGTATGCAGTAGTATTTATATTTATGACTCTGAGCATTATTATTTTTCGACGATATTTTATTCAAACCGGCGATTTGCTTGCATCAACCTCACGTGTGTGGGTAATGGTAGGTTTTGCTTTTGTAGCATTTATTCTGGCAGTTATAGCATTATCGCTTGTGAATTCAAAAAATAAAAATAGAAACGGTGAACCATGGAACGAAATAAATGATTTTAAAAACTAATTAAATACAATAAAACTATGAAAGTATTAATTCTTGCCGGTGGTTATGGAACTCGGTTTAGTGAAGAAACGCATACCAAACCAAAACCTATGATAACAATAGGTGACCAACCTATTTTATGGCACATAATGAAAACATATTCTCATTATGGCTATAATGATTTTGTGATTTTATTAGGGTATAAAAGTTATGTCATAAAAGAGTATTTCTATAATTATTTTCTTCATCAGAGTGACATCACTATTGATATTTCCAATAATGATATGCGAATATTAAATAATAATTCGGAACCCTGGAAAATAACTTTGCTTGAAACCGGATTAAATACAATGACCGGTGGTCGTATTCTTCGAGCAAAGCAACATATTGGTGATGAGCCATTTTTACTTACCTATGGAGATGGGGTAAGTGATGTAAATATTAATGAACTGGTTGATTTTCACAAAAAACACGGTAAAGCGACTACTATGACTTCTGTACAGCCGGAAGGACGCTTTGGTGCTATGGAAATTGATGATAATGCAGCAATATCTAATTTTCTTGAAAAACCCCGCGGTGATGGGAATTGGGTAAATGGTGGTTTTTTTGTGTGTGAACCTCGTGTGCTTGATTATATAACCAAAGAGGACGATACGGTGTGGGAAAACTCTCCGCTCGAAAATCTCGCTCGCGACAGGGAGTTGTTTGCATATAAACATGACGGATTTTGGCAACCAATGGATACGCTGAAAGATAAAAATATGCTCAATAATTTATGGGAAAAAGGGGAGGCTAAATGGAAAGTATGGTAGAGTATACAAAACTTTTTGGTGGAGCATATTTCGGTAAGCGTGTCTTGGTAACCGGACACACCGGCTTTAAAGGGTCATGGCTTATTCATTGGCTATTTATGATGGGAGCAGATGTGTACGGATATTCACTGAATCCGAACGGGGAACCAAATCATTCTTCTTGGTCGCCTCCTATACAATCGATAATAGGAGATATTCGCGATGAGAAAAAAATCGCACGTGTATGTGCCGAAATTAAACCTGATATAGTATTTCATTTAGCAGCACAAGCCTTGGTGAGGGATTCGTATGATAATCCTGTAGACACCTTTTCGTCTAATGTGATGGGGACTGTACATGTCTTGGAGGCATGTCGTAATACACCATCGGTACAGGCGATTGTGGTGGTAAGTAGCGATAAGTGTTATGAGAATAAAGAATGGATTTGGGGATATAGAGAAAATGACCCAATGGGTGGATACGACCCATATAGTGCGTCAAAGGGGTGCACCGAACTTGTGACTGCTTCATATAGAAATTCTTTTTTTAATATTCAGGATTATGGAAAAAAACATACGATTTTGTTGGCAAGTGCAAGAGCCGGTAATGTAATTGGTGGTGGCGATTGGGCAAAAGACAGACTGGTTCCGGATATTGTAAAAGCTGCGTCAATGCAAAAATCGGTGTTTATTCGCAATCCACTGGCTACGCGACCGTGGCAGCATGTATTGGAGCCGCTGAGTGGATATCTCACTTTGGGCTGGCGATTGCTTGAGGGAAAAACGGAGTATGCTGATGCGTGGAATTTTGGTCCGACTCAGGAAAGTAATCTCACGGTTGACGATATTGTTCAACGGTCTCAAAAAGTGTGGAACACAATACAGATAGAGTATTCGAAAAATATAGCGGATGCTCATGAAGCTAATTTGTTAATGCTGGATTGCTCAAAAGTAAATAAACTATTAAAGTGGCAACCTGTATGGGATATTGATGCAACTATTCGACACACAATCAGTTGGTATAAATTTTTTTATTTAGCTAATCAGATACAAACTAAAAACGATCTGGATTTATACATTACTGATGCTCACACACAAAATATAATATGGACACAATAGATTTTAATCAAAAAAAAATACTGGTAACCGGTGGTAAAGGATTTTTGGGTGAAAAATTATGTATGATTTTACGCAAACGTAATGCTGATGTTTATTGTATAGACACCAAAAATTGCACACAAGACAATGAGTATTGTGTCGATATTACAGACAGGGATTTGTTGTCTGACTGTATACAAAGTATTCAACCGGATATTGTTTTTCATTTGGCGGCTCTACTTCATAGAGGAAAAGGACTTGATAATTTTGAACAAGTACACGAAGTTAATTATGAGGGTACGGTAAACTTATTAATTGCTCTTAAAAAGTATACGAATGCACATGTTATTTTTACGAGTACCAGCGAAATATATGGTTCAAACACAACTCCCTTTACCGAAGATATGGTGCCCGACCCGATTTCTTCATATTCAATATCGAAAACCTTAGCCGAAGAGTGTGTGAAATATTTTTCTGTGGTAAATCAAAATAGCTTTACCGTCCTGCGTTTGTTTAATTTTTATGGTTTGGGTATGCCGCAGAATTTTTTTATTCCGCAGATGGTACAGCAATTAAAAAAAGCACAAAGTTTTGAAATGACTCATGGTGAACAAGCTCGTGATTTTTTACATATAAACGATATTCTACAATCTCTGTTATTAGCAGCCTCACATCCTAGGGCACTAAATGAGACGTTTAATGTGTGTAGCGGGCAAGCGGTAACGCTTCGCGATTTAGTAATTGAATGTAAAAATGCTTGTAATAGTAGCTGTGAGATTAAATTTGGAGCTATTCCATACCGTGCTCATGAAATATGGAATATGGTTGGGGATAATTCTAAAATATCTCAGATGTTAGGATTTAAACCACAATATGATATTACTGACTTTTTAAAAGAATTGAACCCATGACAACAAATAACTTTTTTGATAAAAAAATTATACGAAGTATAAAATTGCTTGCATTTATCGGATTAACTGCGATTTTGTTATTTGGTATAGTTTCAGTAAATAAATCAATACAATATTCGGTACTGGATTTTTTTGATTTTGTGGAAACAAAAGGAAGCGATTTTGAATTTTATACATTGTTGGACAATAGAGATAATGACCGGAGTGAGCACATGCAATGGTTTGCAAAAAATAAATTTAATAAAGATTCATTATTGAATCCTCCTTATATTCTGTTGGGAGCACACGATAATAATGCGGAAAAAAATTTCGGAACAATTTTTAAATTAGAGGAAAAATTGGAAACAACATTTCCGCTTATTCAAATATATGTGCCATGGGGAAGCAGAAGAGAACAAAAATTCCCGGTAAATCGTGTGAAAAATATTATTAATAAAGGCTCTTTGCCATTAATAACTTGGGAGCCGTGGTTGCAACAATTTGAGTCTCGAAAATATCCAAAGTTACGTCCTGCTGAGGAACGTAATGAAGGTGGAATGGCTGATATAGCAAAAGGTTTGTATGATGAATATATTATCGAATGGGCACAAGAAATTAAAAAAATAAAAATGCCGATTTTTCTCAGGTGGGGACACGAAATGAATGATGCTTACCGCTATGCTTGGGGACCACAAAATAATAAATCATATGAATATATAAAAGCGTGGCAGCATATACATGAAGTATTTACAAAGCAAAATGTTGATAATGTTATTTGGGTATGGTGCCCGCATATAAGTTATCTCGATTATGATGAGTATTATCCCGGACATAAATATGTTGATTATATAGGAATGAATCTCCTTAACTATGGTGAAGCGGTAAGTTGGGCAGGGTGGCGTTCATTTAGTGAATTGTTCGATAAACATTATACGCATTTTGCCTATTATGATAAACCTATTATGATAGCTGAATTTGGTACATTGGAATATGGTGGAGACGAAAATCAGTGGTATGCAGAGGCTTTAGATAGTTTACCGCAAAAATATCCTCAGGTAAAGTCACTGTTGTTTTTTCATGTATCTGATGATAATACCACATCTCTTAAAAGTCTTGATTGGCAGTTTGTTGACGATTCACTGAGCACATCAATTATTTCTAAAAAAATTAATCAATGGAAACAATTTTAAAACCAGGTAAAATATGAAATATTTGTGTTATACTTTTTTTGTGCTAATGTTGGTTGCCCATAGTTTGTCATCACAAACACTAACTGTTACGCCAACAAATATTGAAACCGGAGCTGAAGCGACACAAGTTTCAGTAAACATTACTTCGAATACAAACTGGGGAATATATGGTTATCCTTCATGGATACACCCTCAAACGGTATGGGGAAACGGCAATAAAATAGTCTTTTTTGATATTGACGAAAATGCATACATGCTCAGTCGGACTGATAGTGTAACTCTATATTGGACTGATGCCTCTGGGAATTATCTTTCAGATAGAGGCATCACCTTTACCCAAGCGGCTCATTCTATTGGTTTGGCGGATTCTATTGTATACATTGAGTCTGTGGAAAACAGTTCGGCAGAACTTTCTATGGTTTCAAATTCATATTGGGAAGTGTCTGATCTACCGGAATGGCTTACAGTAGAAAATAATTATTCGAGCACCACTGCAAACATACAATTTACCGCAAATCAGAACCCACGGATTTCGACTCGGGAAGCTCATATTTATGTGCATCGATTGACCGCTGACTCAAGTTTTGTGACCGGGGAAGTTGTGGTGTATCAGAGTGGTTCGAGTACGGGTGTTTCAAATAATACTATTGTTTTATCGCAAACCGCAGGAAGTTCTGAAGATATTATGATTCTCACCGATAAATCATGGACAATTTCAGGACTGCCTGATTGGCTCAGTGTTTCTAAAACATCCGGTGCCGGAAGTGACATGATAACGGTTTCCGCTCAGAAAAATACAAGTATATATAGTCGAGATGCTTCTTTTAAATTTCTCATAAATGGAGGCGAAGAATATAGTATATCTGTTACCCAAAATCCAAGTCCCCCTGCTTTTCAGAGTACTCAATCAAATACTAATTTTGGTGCGAATGCTAATTCAAACATTACTATTGATGTGCTATCTAACACGTATTGGGGGATAGGTCAAATACCTGATTGGATTACGAATCAAACTGTTTTTTCATTTGAAGATAGTAGCTTTTCTATTTCTGCGACCCCAAATCCGTATATGTTAGAAAGAAGTGCAACGCTCCTTCCATATTGGTTAGACAAAGATATGAATTATGTGGGGCATCAGGAATTATTGATAACACAGTCGGCAAACACAGTGGGACTGTCTGACTCGGTGCTGAACATAGGATATGAAGATGGGAGTAGCACAATTTTTTCTATTCAGACAAATTCTGCATGGCAAATTGTAAATGTTCCGGATTGGTTATCGGTCAATTATACTCAAGGAACGGGTAATGCTACAATTACGATAACCGCACAAGAAAACCCCTATTCGGGAATTCGAACAGCGACATGTATTGTTCGGCGTGAATATCAAAATATGTTTGTGGAAGGAACAATTACGGTGAATCAAACTGCCGGTGTGCAGGGTGTTTCCGATAGCATTATTTCTATTAATTCAATAGCCGGCAGTGTTGCGGATTTTTCAATTCAGTACCCCGATTCATATTCTATACAAACCAATGATACATGGCTCAGTCTCGATAAAACATCGGCGACAGGGAATACTACGGTAACCGTAACTGTACAGAAAAATCCGGAAATTTATTCACGGAGTTCTCTAATTGAAATACAGTATCAGAATTCTCAAACCCAATATGTGAAGGTAATTCAACAAGCATCAGAACCCACATTTACGAGTACACCTGAGACGCTTATTTTTAATGAGAATGGTGGTACACAACATCTCATTATTGAAAGCAATACATATTGGGGACTAGCTGATTTGCCTGAGTGGGTAAGAGAAGATAGCGTTTTTGAAAAGGGTGACACCTCAATAGTGCTTACTGCAACAGTAAATCCTAATCAAAGTAGTCGAATTGATTCGGTGCTGTGTTATTGGATGAATGAGAATAATGAAAGTTCATATACGTGGATACTGTTTTGGCAACTCGGAAATAAAAACACTCGTTCGCAAACATATCATTTATCGGAAGGATGGAATCTTATTTCATGTAATCTTTTATTGAGTGACAATAGTATAGAATCTGTTTTTTCGTCAATACTCGAGAATGTCATCATCATTAAAAATAATACCGGATTTTATAAAACCAATAATGCTGCACAGCTCAATTCATTGCAGGAAATTAGTATCGAAGAGGGGTATTTAATAAAATTGTCTCAATCGGTTAGTTTTACCTTGACCGGAGTTGACCCGTCATATTCCTATGCACAACTTTCAAATCAACTATCTGTGGGGTGGAATTTGGTTGGTTTTCCGTTTCAAACAGCGGATAATATTACGACAGTTTTTGGTACAGAGAATTTAGTGATTAAAAATTTCGAAGGATTTTATGAATCAGGTAGTACTCAAAACTCATTATTTGAGTTGGTTCCCGGACAAGGATATTTTATACACAAACAATAATCATATTTAAAACATATATAACATGAAAAACAGTATTTTATTAGTTATTGCACTTGTATTTTTAAGTCATGTTTCTTTATCACAGTCTCTTTCAGTATCAACGAATAGCATACAGTTAGCTGCTGCCGATGAAAGTACCGCAAGTTTCACTATTAGTTCCGACACATATTGGGGAATGTATAATATTCCCGACCGGATGACTGTAGATACAGTATGGGGAAATGGAAACACAGTAATGAATATAGTTGCACAGGAAAATGCATTTACCATCAAACGAAAAGCAGAAATTGTTGTGTACTGTGTAAATTCAAATTGGGAATATTTCAGTGACACCAAAATATCAATTACACAAAGTGCTTCTACGTATGGAATATCCGACACTACTATTTCAATAGGTTCCAGCACCGGCAGTTCGGTAAGTTTTTCTGTTAATTCTCAAACATATTGGGAAATAACAGAAAAACCAAGTTGGATAATGGTAAACAAAAATAGTTTTTCATCGTCTGCTTCTATTACAGCTACGGCTATAAAAAATACGCTTATTATTAATCGAATCGGCTATGTAACTATTAAACGACTTGGAAGTTCGGGAGATTATATATATGGCACAGTAAAAATAATTCAAGATGCTTCAGATGTGGGGATATCGGCAGAACGGGTTGATTTGAGTTATCAAGGAGGAAGTTCGCAACAAATTTTAATTAATAATAATACTGCGTGGAGTATTACCGGACAAGCCGATTGGGTAACAACTACTCCTTCCGCAAAAGACAATAATGGGTTTACAACAATATCGGTACAGGAAAATATGGAAATATATTATCGAGTAGATACCGTTATGGTCGCATGTGATAATGGTACCAATTACCCCATTATTATTACACAAAATCCTGCTCCGGCTGAGGTGATATTTAATCCCACAATATTTCATTTTCCCGAAGAGCAATTAACGCTCTCTATTGAGGCAACTGCGAATACAAATTGGGGAATTATAGATTTACCGGAGTGGATAGTAACCGAAAATGTGTATCGCTGGGGCAATAGCACTTTTGACCTCACAGCTGATAGTTGGGAAAATGAACGAGAAGCAACTGCTACAGTGTATTGGTTTGATGAATACGAAATATATCATCAACGAAATATAACAATAATTCAAACAAGTAGAAATAATGTGGGAATAGAAAATATGCAATCAGACAATTCTATTGTATTTCCCAATCCGGTAAAAACCAGGTTTTCTATTAATTTGCCTCAGTCTACTATTTCAACAGTAAAGCTTGTATCACAGAACGGAAACATACTAGAAATATGGCATAATGTGTATAATGCCATAGATATACGTTCGTATGATGCCGGTGTGTATTATGTGAAAATTATCGATACACACAATACAATACACATTGTGCCAATTGTAAAAACCACAAAATAGTACCATACTATAATGAAAAAATATTTTGATAAGATTGATGGATTACGCTTTGTTGCAATTGCCTTTGTGTTAATTGAACATTTTGCAAGTGATATAGGACATAAAATATCAGCAGGTTACTATGGGGTTGATTTGTTTTTTGTAATTAGCGGTTTTTTAATTACGAATATTTTATTAAAATCGAAAGGCTCATTTAAGCAGGCATATACAAAATTCTTAGGACGACGTACTCTTCGAATCTTCCCAATTTATTATCTCACAATCGGCGTATTATTAGTCTTAAGTTATGATACGTATAAACATGATGCTCTTTATCTTTTAACCTATACATTTAATTATGCTTGGGTGTATCTTGATATTGAAAGTAATTCTCTTTCTCATTTTTGGTCATTGGCGGTTGAAGAGCAATTTTATTTGTTTTGGCCATTTCTCATCATTCCGCTTAAAGATAATTTTAAAACCCTGCTTTGGATTATTTTGGGCATATGTCTTATCAGTTTCGCACAATTATCATTTAATATTTTCGAATCGGTAACTCCCTACAATTATGTTGGTTTGTTTCCCCGAGCAGGTTCTTTATGCGTGGGAGCTATTGGTGGATTATTATTTTATAACAAAAAACTTCCTGACAGCTTTTTCAACTCTACAGTGGTAGAATTATTTTTTATTTCATTACTTATCGTAAGTCTTACCACCGTGTATCAACTTAAAGAACCGGCTTTGGCACTGTGTTCTTTATACTTTGTTCTCAAAAGTGTGCATTCCGATTTTTCTATTTCACGAATCAATAGATTTCTCACACACAAAAGAATACTTCAAATAGGGAGAATTTCGTATGGTATTTACGTATATCATATTCCCATTGGGTTTTATTTGTCAAACACATTTATATTGCCATGGTGGGAATCTATCGATTTTACCACCTTCGGTATGTTTAGTTTTATTGGCAGTTGGCTCTGGCTGTTTATTTTACCCTTGTATACGGCAATTACAATTATTGTCGCATGGTTAAGTAATAAATATATAGAACAGCCGATACTAAAGCTGAAGAGTAAATATTTTTCTTAAAAAAGGTGCGGTGCAAAATCATTTGCTTGAGGTTATAAAGAAACTCGCATTATATCTATTTATGTGCTTCTGTGTTTTCTTATATTCCTGACTGTGAATTTTTTTGTGGGGCGATTGGTGTTCTTTGTGTTTAATTTTTCTTTTCGAAAAGCTACTTTGTTTGGAAGAAAAAAACATATATTTGTTGTTGAATTTGAGCACATAAATCTCTAAAAAAACATATATGAACCTTCGATTATTTTTATTGTTCGTGTCACTTTTAGTGAGTACCACGATTTTTTCGCAAGACCCGAATTTCCATATTTATCTGTGTTTCGGACAATCAAATATGGAAGGGCAAGGAGCTATTCAAACTCAGGATCGCTCTGTTGATGAACGATTTAAAGTTTTTCAGGTTCTTGATTGTCCGGGAAAACCCGACAGCACGTGGAGAACTGCGGTGCCACCTCTTTGTCAATGCTATTCCAGACTTTCGCCTGCCGATTATTTTGGACGAACAATGATCGCAAATTTACCCGACAGTGTTACTGTTGGCGTGATAAATGTCGCTGTTGGCGGCTGTGATATCCGCTTGTTCGATAAAGATATATATATGGATTATGATTCTACTTATACCGAAAGTTGGTTTATTGATAAGGTTGAAGCGTATGGTTGGAATCCGTATCAACATCTGATAGATTTTGCACGTCTGGCACAACAGGATGGTGTTATTAAAGGATTTTTATTGCATCAGGGCGAAACAAATACCGGACAACAACAATGGCCCTCGTATGTGGATAAAATTTATACAGATATGCTTGCCGATCTTTCTTTGAGTGCTGATTCTGTTCCGCTATTGGCAGGAGAAGTATTGTCTGCTCCCGGAAATTGCTGCTCGAGTATGAATACTATTATTAATACGTTGCCACAAACAATTGAAACATCATATGTTATTTCCTCCGATGATTGCCCCGGACAAGATAATGCTCATTTTAATTCGGAAGGTTACCGAATATTTGGACGACGATATGCGGAGCAAATGCTTTCGCTTATGGGGTACGAAGTGGTGTATGCTGAACCCGAATGTGCAACGGTGGGTGAAAGTTGGGGTATTTTTGGCGATGCTTCAGCTTCAAATGCTGCGTATGTTATACCCGGTGGCGAAACAGAAAGTAGTACTGATGTTGCACCGACAGATGCGGCACGAATGATTTCCATGGAATTTACTCTCGCATCCGATACGACTTATTATGTGTATGGCCGATTTAATAATCCATCTTCAGAAAATGATGCAATATGGTTAAAAATTGACGATGGAGCATTTCAGCTCTATGATAATCTAACAACCGACGGTTGGGAGTGGAAAGAACTTGTAAGTGCACAATTATCCCCAGGAGTACATACCATTACCATTGCAATTGCCGAAACGGGGACATCACTTGACAAAATGGTATTGAAGAATTCTCAGATTGCACCGGTAAGTGTAGGTGAAGAAGCTGCTGTTTTGTGTAATCCCGATTTTTCGGTAGGGTATACAATGCCTTCAATGGAAGGATATATATTAGAACAGAATTATCCTAATCCGGCTTTCGGAAATACAACAATTTCGTTTAAAATTCCAACAACCTGTTTTGTGTCGCTTACACTTTTCAATTCGAAAGGGGTCGAAGTTGCCGAACTTGCAGGGAAGGATTTTGAACCCGGTACACATGCCATTCAGTATAATGTAGATACCTTGCCTGCCGGCAATTATTTCTTCAGCATGAAAGCCGGTGAATTTCAGGCTATGAAGCGTATGGTTATTGGGGGAGAGTAAAGTAAATACTACCTATTTATTGTTTGATGATTTTATATACTTTGTATTTAGTGTTGTTTTTATACTGAATTTTAATGAAATATATACCTATGGGTAATAAATCGGTGTTGATGTAGGCCTTTTTACCGGTTTTTAATATAGTACCGGTATTTGAATAGAGAGTGTATGATGAAAAAGATGCTGTTTTATCATTGATGTGAATAAAGCTCCAAAAAGGATTAGGAGACACATTAATTTCGTTATTTATTAAATTAACATCAGTATTTGTTAATGGTCTTAAATAGTCACAATCAAAAGGAAAAGAATCGTCTTTATATGTTATATAATTGTCTTGATAACATCTTAATTTATTAATACCTTAATCTAAAAAACCGGTAATTAGACAAATTTTAGATTTAGTGCCAAATTGGATATTTGAAAGTTGTGCCAATACTTACAAAACCGATAAAGGCGTTAGTAAATATAAGACATACGATCAGTTTGTTGCTCTAACTTTCGGACAGCTTAATAAATGTCAGAGCCTGAACGATATATCTGCAGGTATTGGAGTAAGTGGAACTTTTATTGCAGACCTTAAACTTAAACAAAGTCCGGCTCGTTCAACTATGAGCGATGGTAACAAGAAGCGTGATTGGCACGTATTTGAGAGTTTGTATTATCGTTTGTTAAGTCATTACAAAACAGTTTTAAAAAAACATCACAATATTGATGTCATAAAAGAGATTGAAAACAAAAGCATCAAACTAATAGATAGTTCAGTCATATCGTTGTGCTTATCCATGT
>JAQICB010000145.1 GCA_027858745.1 Bacteroidales bacterium | reverse complement strand
TGGAACTGATAAAACGAACAATTGTAAAAAAATCTGTAGCATTTTCAAATTTATCAGAAAAAATAAGATTTTGCCTGTACCATTACCTATCACTCGATTATGTCTGCAATGAAGTAAATGAAGGGGCTCGAAAAATAAACTTAATTAAGCAAAAAGAATTAGTTTTTAAGAAAGACTTATTTTCCGGTTAATTTCTAATCTCACCCCATGTTTAGTGGGCTATAGGGCTTATTTTTTGATTTCTTAAAAAGTTTCGGATGCTTGTAAAAAAACATGAAAGATTTGCACGGTCGCGGGGCTTTTTAAAATTAACAATTATTTTTTTCTCTTCCGATTATTCGGAATGTTTGTGTAGATAAGGCGGGGTATAGTGAAGATAAAAATTATAGAAGAGTAAGCG
Source organism: Bacteroidales bacterium (assembly GCA_027858745.1). Taxonomy (GTDB): domain Bacteria; phylum Bacteroidota; class Bacteroidia; order Bacteroidales; family UBA1715; genus JAQICB01. The sequence goes on along the minus strand of JAQICB010000145.1, from coordinate 30,049 downwards.
CGAAAATTAATAAGGACGTTTCTCAGGGGCTTGCCTATTGTCCCAAAAAGTATATAATTCTATTGTTTGGGTTGCTTCATTTACGTAATAGAAAAGTGTATTGTGTTTGGTAACAAGAGCTGCTCGAACTTGTGGTATACTTGACGCTTTGAACTGGAAAGGATTTTTTTCTATTTGGTCTATTATTTTAAAAGTTTTTTGCACAAATGAACGAATTTCTTTTTCTGTCCAAAATCTTTCTAAATATTCAATTATTGCATCATGGGTTTTCTCTGCTTCTCTTGTCTATTTAACTGCTAAAGCCATTTTTCATATTTCTTTTTTACTTCTAAATTTGTTCTCATTTCTCCTTTTTTTGCTTGTTCCACACCTCTTTTAATAGATTCTTGAACAGCTAAAGGAAGTTCATCAACCAATTCAACCTGATTGTGTTTCGCTCGATATATAAGCATGTTTTTAAAGGCTTTTATAAGCTCCGGATCTCTTACTTTCGATAATTCAGATACTATCCAGTTTATTTCTGCTTGTACATTCATAGCTTTTTATTTTTATTTACTATTCAAAGATACAATTTTTAAGCATTTAAAAACAAGTATTATTTTCCAAAATCGAATAAACTCTACAAATTCATTCTGCAAAAAACAACATATCATCACCCTTCAGGATCCTCCACCACTTTTTTATAATATTATTAAAAACCTGAGTTCGATATAATTTTTTAGGTTCAGAACGCTTATAAATAGTGAGGTTCAATCAAAAATAATGAAACAATGACGGGTTATTTTAAATTATTTTTGAGCTGAAAATAGCTGTTTATAAGCGAAAAAAGTATGCTTTGCATAATAATATACTGTTTTCCTTTACGATTCCTTAGTTGAGTGGCAAAGCAACCCGAACCGGTGGTTTTTCAAATTTATCTGAAAGATTTTTTCCATTATAACGAATCCACTATAACGAGACACGAATATTCGTTAAAAATCTATAGAGAAAAAAAACTGACCATTAACAATTAATAATTTATCATTAACAATTATTTTTTCTCTTGCGATTATTCAGAAACTTTGTATAGATAGGGCGAGGTATAGTGAAACTTACTCGGTCACAACATAATACAATTTGCATATTACATTCGTTCAATCTGTTTATCTTGCACATGTCTAAACAACACAATAGCAAGCACTGCACCAATTAATGCAAAAAACATATCAGATTGGGTATCCCATTCGTATCCTTGGGTACCAAGAAATGCTTCGGAAGAAGCTCCTTGCAAAATAGCCACCCACCATTCTATTAATTCATACACGGCACTAATGGCAAGACATATTGAGGGAACAATAAAATTCAACCATTTCCCTCGAGTCAATGTAGAGGTTCGTAATAACAATTCACGGGCAATTAATGCCGGCACAAATCCCTGTGCAAAATGACCTATCTTATCATAATTATTTCGTTCGAAACCAAACCAATCTTGCATCCAAAAACCAAGTGGCACCTCGGCATATGTATATATACTACCGACGGCAAGAATGACAAAATGAATGAGAACGAAAAAATATACAATCGAAGAAAACCTAAACTTTTCATAGGTAACATACAAAAGAGGTGCTCCAATAATTATGGGAAAAATTTCCAAAAACCAGGTAAGCATATCACGTGTGCACAAAAAAGAACCCACAACAATAAGAAAGGAAATAAAAAGAAAACCATTTTTATATTGTAAAAATGGTTTTCTTACCTGTGTCTGTGTTCTCATATAGACAATGTTTTGTGTTCAGCAAAACGTGTACAAAACACTTTTTGCAAACTATTTCGCATTATGCAACACCACTTGTTGAAATGGAATAACAATCCCCTCTTTATCAAATTCTATTTTCAATCGTTTGCGTAATTCTCCCATCACAGCCCATTTATTTGGCGGTAAAATATCTCCAAGAATTTTCATATCAATTGACGATGCACTAAACGCATCAACACGAACAAACTGGGGTGGGGTAATGATTTTCTCCTTCCATTCAGCATCTTCAGCAAGTTGTTGTCCCACTTTATTAATCACCTCAATTGCGTGTTCCAATTTCGTTTCGTATGCAACTCCTACATTCAGATTAACACGATGATATTCTGTCGAAAGATTTGAAACGGTGGTTACACTACCATGCTGAATATGATGAACTGTGCCATCTAGATCACGCAAACTTGTTATACGTAAAGTTACATCCTCAACCAAACCACCAGTACCGTCAAGGCTCACAATATCTCCAACACGATATTGATTTTCGAGAATAATAAACAAACCTGAAATAATATCCTTAATAAGATATTGCCCTCCAAAACCAAGAGCCAAACCTACAATACCGGCACTGGCAATAAGCGGGCCAACATCAAGATTAAATTCTTTTAACACCATCATGCCAATAATAATCAGAAACATAATCTTAATGCTTGTTAAAAAAATGGTTTTCAGAGTATCTTTACGTTTTTTCTCCGAATCAGGATTATTCTTATCGGGGGAAACAGCTACCTCAACAGTCTTTTTAACAACAGCAGATAATACTTTATACAGAATCACACCACCTATTACTAATAATGCAATTCTTAAACCATTCGATAATAACCAAGGAGTAATATTCTCCAAAATTAATAATAATTTTTCTTTCATAATTATGTAATTTTCATTAATTCATTCTATATTGATGTCTTACAAATATAACATATAAAAATTAAAATACTAAAAAAACATGAAATTAGTCCGCTCATATATTCTTCTGATACAGTTCATGTGTTTTTCCGTAATAACCTGAGTTCGACGTAATTTTTCGAGTTCAGATTGATATAAAAAGCTGTTTATCAAGGCAAATTATTGAATAATAGCGAGCTATTATTTCATTATTTTTGATTGAACCTCACTATTTATAAGCGTTCTGAACCTAAAAAATTATATCGAACTCAGGTGTGCATATACACAAAGTTCGAATGAAAACTCGGGCATAGATGAGGAAAACTGTACATACAATGGCATTCCGCTTTACGGGAAAGTACAAATTGTGGAACATTTTGCTGATTTTAAAATAGAAATTGTCGAATATTTTGCAGACATACATATTGACACGGTAAAATATTTTCCGAACGAATGTGGTGAATGGCAATTGGTAGAACAGTTCCCGGACTTCACCATACAAATTGTCGATAATTTTGGCGATTTTACAATCAAATACGTAGAACAGTTTCCCGGTATACAATAAAAAAGGGATACGCCTCAGCATATCCCTTCATGTATGTATATTTAATCAAAAAAAAGATTATTCATTCAATAATTCCAATGCTTGTTTCACAACATTTTCCGCAGTATAGCCAAATTTTTCGTCTAAAACTTGGAACGGAGCAGAATAACCAAAACTATTCATGCCCCATATTTTACCATGTGCACCCACAAGATTTCTCATGTTAACAGACAATCCTGCAGTAAAACCTAAAACAGGTTTATTATCAGGAATTACCGATTTTTGATATGCACTATCCTGATCGAAAAATAAGCCTTCCGAAGGAGCTGAAACTATTTGCACTATAAGATTATGTTCTTTTTCAAGAATTTGAGCACCATCGCAAACCGTACTTACTTCGGAACCATTTGCTACAATTATTATATCCGGTTCACCTTTCACCTCATTTACCACATAGGCACCTTTTGCCGCTTGCAAAGCATCTTTATATCGAGTAGAGCCGGCTTTTGCAGGTAAATTTGTAATAACCTGACGAGATAATATCAAGGCAGTTGGTCTATCTTGGGTTTCCATTGCAATTTTCCAACACACCGTTGTTTCATCGGCATCGGCAGGACGAAGCACGAGCATACTTCTTTTTCCACTGTGATTGTACACATGTTCCATCAAGCGAATTTGAGCCTCTTGTTCGACCGGTTGGTGAGTTGGACCATCTTCCCCTACACGAAACGCATCATGCGACCAGATATACTTCGTCGGCAATTCCATTAAAGCAGCCAAGCGTACCGTTGGTTTCATGTAGTCAGAAAACACGAAAAATGTACCACAACCTGCATGAACACCACCGTGCAGCAGCATGCCGTTAATTATTGCACCCATTGTTAATTCAGAAACACCTGCTTCGAAAAACTGTCCGGTAAAATCACCTTTAGTAAATGCCGTTGTTTGTTGTAAAAATCCGTCCGTATTATCACTATTCGATAAATCGGCAGACGATACGATCATATTTTCAATTGTGTTGGCAAAATGAGCTAAAACCGTTCGCGAAGCAACACGAGAAGCCACGTCAGGTTTTTGTTCAATTGCACTATAATCGATATCAGGTAAATTTCCCGCATAAAAATCACGTAACTTTTGAGCCATTGCAGGATTTTCCTTTTCCCAGCTTGCTTGCTCAGCTTTCTTTTTGGCAGCATCCGCAATTTTTTTCTCACGAACCGATGCCCAATACTCTTTCACATCATCAAATATCGCAAATGGATTTTGAGGATCTCCATCCAAATTCTCTATTGATTTTTGCATAGAACCACCTGCTTTCGAAACCGGTTGACCATGAGTTGATGTCTTTTTTTCAAACGACATACCATCATCGTCAATAAGCCCTTTACCCATAATTGTGCGACCAATAATCAAGAAGGGTTTTTGAGATTCTTCGTTAGCTAAATTCAGTGCATAGCGAATTTGATCTTGGTCATTACCATCAATAGTAACCGTTTTCCAACCCCAGGCTTCATATTTTTTTGCAGTATCTTCACTTGTTACCACATCCGTTTTTGACGATAGCTGTATTTCATTCGAATCATAAAACATGATAAGATTGTCGAGACCTAAATGCCCGGCAATTCGTCCGGCACCTTGCGATATTTCTTCTTGAATACCACCGTCAGAAATGAATGTATAAATTTTATGATGCATCCAACTGCCAAATCGTTCAGACAAAAACTTTTCAGTAATAGCAGCCCCCACAGCCATAGTATGACCTTGCCCGAGTGGTCCGGATGTGTTTTCAATACCACGTGCAAAATCTTTTTCAGGATGACCGGCAGTTACACTTCCCCACTGACGAAAGTTTTGCAATTCATCATTCGAAATTGTTCCCGCCATACTCAATACCGAATATAACATAGGTGACATATGTCCCGGATCAAGAAAAAATCTATCTCTGTTTATCCATTCCATATCAGATGGATCGTAATGTAAAAATTCGGAATAGAGAATATTAATATAGTCAATACCTCCCATTGCACCACCCGGGTGACCTGATTTAGCTTTTTCCACCATAGCCATCGCGAGAATTCGCATATTATCGGCAGAACGATCTACAATATTTTTTTGTATCATTGTTTATGTAAAATTTTTGAATAAAAACAGTGCAAAGAACTGTTTTTTAGAGAAACCACGCAATTATTAATTCTATTTTTTTTTCACAAAATATTAATGAACATGATGAAACAGGCGCACATTACAGATTTTTTTTACAAATTTTTGAAAAATCACACATTTGACATGCTTTTTCATCCTGTGTCTGAAAAAAGGGGACTTCAGCATCGCACAGTTCATCAATAACAGCTAAAAACGACTCTTCAAACTCTGCATAAAACTGAGAAAATCTATGCATTTCATCTTTACCTATTCTAATATATGCCCCCGAACCTGAATGGATTTGTCGAATAAAATACAATAAAATAGTAGGATCGGCATCATGTTCTTTCGCAATAATATAGCAATAAATTAAGGATTGCAATATTGCCGAATTATCTTTCGAGCTATCACGAGAAAATAAATTATCAATAGAACTCACAGAGTCTTTTACGCTTCCGGTTTTGTAATCAATAATCACAAATTGATTATATACCTTCTCCAATCGGTCTATAGTGCCACCAATATAAATTGGGTGAGTGACGTGTTGCAACTGATGAGCTACTTTTTCTTCGGCTCCTACCAAAAAAAAAGGTGCACGGTGCAAATCAAACTGCAAGGTATTCCGAATATATGTTTGAATTGTAGAACGAATGAGAGAAATTGCACCAATATCATCAGAAACAGAAACCTTGAGTTCCTCTTGAATTGATGCATCAATTTGTTTCATTATAAAATCCGTATCAGACATTATTTCACGTACCCATTCAGGTGAAATTTCAGTACCAACATCAGCTTTATAAATTTCCTCAATAGCCTTATGAAACACATTTCCAAATTGCCGTTCGTCAGGCAATTCAGACAATTCATCGGGTAATGCAATGCGGCGAATGTATTTAAAATAAAACTTAAGAGGGCATGACAAATAGGTGGTAATAGCAGACGGACTTAAGGAATGCTTTTCACCTTCCTTGTATCTATCTAAAAACTCGAAAAACTCATCCGTTTTTGGAATAATTATCTCATTCTTTTGTAAAGGCAACACGGAAAAAGAATCAATATAATGAGAGATTGCATTGTGAGCCAACTCAGTATTATACATCAATTGCAAAATATACCGACTCATCTCTCCTTTCCCAAAATCATCGGTTTGAGCAGAATACAAAATAGTAATATCTTGTGCTCGTTGCAACAAGCGATAAAAATAATACGAATAAATTGCGGTTTGTTCTTTAATTGTAGGCATACCAAAACCCGTTCGCAAACTATAGGGTATAAAAGACGAGCCCACCGAATTTTTCGGAAATGCACCTTCATTAACCGACACCACCATAAGCGAAGAAAAATCCAAAGCACGGGTTTCCAACACACCCATTATTTGTACCCCCTGCAATGGTTCTCCCTCAATAGGAACCATCGCAGACGACAATGATTTGGTAAGCATATTAGCAACAAAGCGAATAGATGATATTGGAATAGCATATTCCTGTTTCAAAAACACAATTTGCTTAATCTCCTTATATATTGCATACAACACCGATTGTTCAATATCATTGCAATTATCAGATTGAGAAGTATACAACACGATTCGCTCCAAAAAATCGAGAAAAGAATCAACATCTTGATTTGTTTCAAAATACCCCCCCACATCCAAACCATCGAGCACACGAGAAGAGACATAGACCGCATTTTTCTCCACCACCTTTTTTTTGAGTTTATGCAAAGAATGGGTATGGCGAGAATCAATTAATGGACTTTCGCATATACGAAACACATCTTTATAGTACCATACCGATTGTTTCATATGAGTATACAAATCAAGAACCGCAACAAAAAGTGTGTACGCTTGTGTCGAACGTATAGGATATCCCAAAGAAATGTTATATGTTACCTCATCGGGAATTGACGATAGCAAGGGAGTTATTAATTGCTCATCAGCAAGCACCACAGCGGCATCTATCTCATGCGAAGCATCTTTTTGCGAAGACATCCACGAACTGCACACTTTGGTTTGCGTAATTGCTTGCGGAACAGCACGAATACATATTTTTTTTGGCTTCGAAAAGGAATTAAAATATGACTCAGGAATTTCGTTCGGATAATCGGAAAGATATTGAGCAATAAAATACCCTGCCTCATGAGCATAATTACTCTGCGTATACAAGACATCATAATCCCAATAAAAGCGAGCTTGCGAACGATTTTTCAAAAAAGAAAACAATTCCTTTTCACACTCATTCAAAGCATTAAAACCAATAAAACAAAAAGTTTTATCAGACACAAAATCACCGGTTTTTTTACACTCTTCAATAATATCTCGAGCTACCATTCCTTGATATGCGTACGATTTTTTTCGAAGTTCCGCTTTAAAATCAGTATAAATATCTAACAAAACATTCCAAATGTCTAAAAAACTTTGTTTTGCTTCCGAAGAACTTTCAATCGCAAGCACATCCCAAAAACGAGAAATATGCTGTATTTGCTCTTCCGACAAAAACGCAAAAGAATGCTCATACGATTTGAGCGAAGAAATATTTGTAAACAATAAATCAGCAGAAATTAAATACGTATCAATATCATGAAAATCACGCAAAAGCATTTCTCCCCAAGCATAAAAAGAATCGAAATCCTCGGAACTTCCCGTATGTTTTTTATACACATCATACAATATATATATAAGCACAATTTGCTCGGGCACAAATGCAGAAGACATACCCGAAAATAAATCTTTGATAGTCGTAAAATGCGGAAGAAAAACCGGTTTTTGAATGAGTGTGCTAAAGTGTTTTTTAAAAAAAGTAATAGCCCGTTTATTCGGAAAAACCAGAGTCATTTTCGCAAAATCATCCGAAGAATACTTTGCGTACATATCCTCTGCACATATATATAAAAAAGAATTATTCATAAAATCCAGTATAAATCTTAAAATTCAAAGATAGTTAAAAAACGGTTAATATCTTTTTAAATAATGCAAGAAAAAAAAAGCAAATTACATAGGTAAATTAAAATTTATTCGCAATTTTGTGCATTCAAAATTAAAGTTAATTTCTTAATCATACTTAAATGAAAAAACACAATTTTTATGCAGGTCCGTCACGACTCAGTGACTACACACTAAAGTTAACAGCAGAAGCAATAACAGATTTTGCAGGTACCGGTCTTTCGGTTATGGGCATATCGCATCGGAGTGCTGAATTTAAGGATGTGATGGACAGTTCCATAGAAATTGTGAAAGAACTTTTACGTATACCGGAAGGATATTCGGTATTATTTTTACAAGGAGGTGCGAGTCTTCAATTTTGCATGGCAGCATACAATTTGCTTGACAAAAATGCTGCTTATGTAAACACCGGAATATGGGCAACCAAAGCTCTTCAGGAAGCTAAACTGTTTGGTGATATTACCGAAATTGCAAGCTCAAAAGACAAAAACTTTTCATACATTCCTAAAGGATGGGAAAAAGAAGTACATCCGGAAACAAGTTATGTGCATATCACCACAAACAATACAATTGTGGGTACTCAATACAAAAGTGACCCTGACGTGGGTGTTCCATTGGTTGCAGACATGTCATCTGATTTATTTAGCAGACCGGTTGATGTATCGAAATACGCTTTAATATATGCAGGAGCACAAAAAAACATTGGTCCATCGGGTGTTGCATTAGTTATTGTTAAAGATGATTTATTAGGAAAATTTGAACGGCCAATTCCTAAAATGCTTGATTACCGCACACACATCGAGAAAGGCTCTATGTATAACACGCCACCAACAGTAGCAGTATTTGCCTGTTTAAAAACACTCGAGCGATATCGTCAATTGGGTGGTGTTGATGCATTACTAGAACGAGCAAACATAAAAGCTCAAATGTTGTATAACGAAATTGACCGAAACAAAATGTTTGAAGGAACTGCTTCGGTTGAAGACCGTTCGAACATGAACATTACTTTTGTAATGTCTGAAAAATACAAAGAACTCGAACCAATTTTCTTAGAATTTGTTGCAGCACGAAACATTCTTGGTATAAAAGGACACCGTTCGGTTGGCGGATTTAGAGCTTCTTGCTATAACGCTCAACGAGAAGAGAGTGTGAAAGTTCTCGTAAAAGCTATGAGTGATTTTGAAAAACGATATAAATAATCACATTGATTATTCATCTAAAAAAAATTCTATTATGACACATGTTCTTATTGCAACAACAAAACCATTTGCAACTGAAGCAAAAAATAACATGATATCTATTATTGAACAGGCGGGTTTTACGCCACATCTACTAGAATCATACACATCTCAAGACGATTTGAAAAAAGAAATTGCCAATGTTGATGCGGTTATTATTCGCAGCGATATTATTGATAAAGAAATTATTGATGCTGCTCAAAACTTAAAAATTATTGTTCGTGCCGGTGCTGGATACGACAATGTTGATATTGATGCTGCTCGTGAAAAAAATATCGTTGTTATGAACACACCCGGGCAAAATGCAAATGCTGTTGCCGAACTGGTATTTGGTTTATTGGTATTCTTTATTCGCGGACAATTTACAGGCTTAGCAGGCTCAGAATTAAAAGGAAAAAATATTGGTATTCAAGCTTTTGGGAATATTGGTAAAATTGTAGCAAAAATTGCTCAAGGATTTGGGATGAAGGTGTATGCTTTTGACCCTTATGTGAGTCACGAAAAAATTGAAAATGAAGGGGTTGTATCGCTCGAAACTGTTGAAGAATTATACGAAACCTGTCAATATGTTTCATTACACATTCCGGCAACGCCAAAAACAAAAGAATCAATCAATTATGCTCTTCTTTCGCGTATGCCGAAAAATGCAGTGTTAATAAACACGGCTCGTAAAGAAGTAATTCATGAAGATGGTGTGTTACGTTTAATGAAAGAACGAACTGATTTCTCATACATTTCTGACATTGCTCCTTCGCAAAAAGACGCATTTGAAGCTGATTATGCGGGACGATTCTTTTTTACTCCTAAAAAATTGGGAGCTCAAACAGCGGAAGCAAACACTAATGCCGGAATAGCTGCTGCTAATCAAATTATTGATTATATTACAAACGAAAATACAACTTTTCAAGTAAATAAGTAAATTATGCCAACTCTCAAACCTTTTCGCGGCTACCGACCTCAACAAAATATTGCTTCAAAAATAGCATCACGTCCGTACGACGTGCTCAACTCGGAAGAAGCTAAACAAGAAGCGGGTGATAATACGCTTTCTTTTTATCATGTAATAAAACCGGAAATCGATTTACCGGCTGATGTTGATATTCACTCGCAACCTATATATGATAAAGCAAAAGAAAATTTACACAAATTAATTTCTGAAGGTGTTTTATTTCAAGAAGACAAAGCTTGCTATTATATCTACGCACAAACCATGAATGGCAAAACACAATATGGTATTGTGGGAAGTGCAAGTGTTGCCGATTACGAAAATAACATTATAAAAAAACACGAATTAACTCGTCCGGACAAAGAAGAAGATCGAATGAATCATGTGCGAAATACGGATTTTAACGCAGAGCCTGTATTTTTTGCATTCAAAAACAACCTTGAATTAGACATGATTATTCATGATGCTATTCTTGTTGACCCGGTATATAATTTTGTTGCAGAAGACGGTGTGGGGCATCATGTGTGGGTTATTGACAATGATGCGAAAATAGCACGCATAGAACAACTGTTTGCACAGGAAGTTGATTATTTATATGTAGCTGACGGGCATCACCGAACTGCTGCTGCCGCATTAGTGGGTGCAGAACGACGTAATAAAAATGCAAATCATACCGGAAACGAAGAATATAATTTCTTTTTATCGGTAAATTTCCCCGCAAATCAGTTAACTATTATTGACTACAATCGTGTTGTGAAAGATTTATCGGGCTTGTCTGTTGATGAGTTTTTGAAACAATTAGAAAAAGGCTTTACCATAGAGAAAAAAGGAACGGAAATATATAAACCAACTCAATTACATAATTTCTCTTTGTATGTTGATGGCAATTGGTATTCATTAACTGCAAAAGATGAAACTTACGATAACAACGACCCTATTGGGGTGCTTGATGTAACTATTTTAACAGATCAAGTATTAGAACCAATTCTTGACATCACCGATTTACGAAGAAGTACTCGTATAGATTTTGTTGGTGGTATTCGAGGTTTGGGTGAATTACAAAAACGAGTAGATTCGGGAGAAATGAAAGTAGCTTTTGCCTTATATCCGGTTTCTATGGAACAACTTATGGTAATTGCAGACAACGATTGCATTATGCCTCCGAAAACAACCTGGTTTGAACCAAAATTACGAAGCGGACTTGTTTTGCATAGTTTAGATTAATAATTCATCGCTGGAAAACGTTAAAACAGACATAATTATTTGTAAAATTACGTCTAAAAATCTATCTTTGAAATAGATTTTTTATTGAAAAAAAATTGCAGTTCTATCTGCAAAAGATATACAAAGAGCTGCCTCATATTTTTTGGGCAGCTCTTATTTTTTTTACTGTAAATACACATTGGTATGATAGCACACAATATTTCTAACATACAATCGCAACTTCCTTCAGATGTATTATTGATTGCCGTTTCGAAAACCAAACCTATACCTGACATTGAGGAGGCATACGACGAAGGGGTTCGAGATTTCGGAGAAAACAAAGTGCAAGAATTAACCGAAAAACATGAAGCTCTGCCAAAAGATATTTCGTGGCATTTTATCGGACATTTGCAAAGAAATAAAGTTAAGTATATAGCCCCCTTTGTGTCACTTATTCATGCTGTTGACAGTTTTAAATTATTATCAACCATTGAGAAAGAGGCAGCAAAGCACAACAGAACTATCAAATGCTTGCTTCAATTTCATATTGCCAAAGAGGACTCAAAATTTGGTTTAGCATATGAAGATGCAGTGGAATTAATTGAAAAATATACAGATGCCAATATGCAGCATGTTGCCATTTGTGGCGTTATGGGAATGGCGACGTACACAGACAACACCGAGCAAGTGAGATCTGAATTCGCCACATTACGCAGCTATTTTGACCGACTCAAAAAAGACTACTTTGAGACACAAAATAATTTTAAGCATATATCTATGGGAATGTCTCAGGATTTCCCCATTGCAATACAAGAAGGCAGTACAATGATTCGTATCGGCAGCACCATTTTCGGTGAACGAAATTATTCCTAATCAATTTTTTTCGATTTTCACACACTTTTTTTCAGTGAGAACAGTTATATTGCTGTTCTTATTAATTCAAAAAAAACACGAGTACATTTTCTATGAAATATTTGTTGGCATTTCTTCTGTGTCTCATGCACACACTCATTTTTGCACAAGAACGAAGTGCTCGAATAAGTGGAAATATTACCGACGCAGAAGGTACACCTCTTGAATATGCATCAGTTACCATTAAAGAACATCCTACTCTCGGTGTGTTAAGTAATGAAAATGGAAAATACACACTCACCATACCCGCTCCGGATTCCATCACCCTTATTTTTACAAACACCGGATATGGCGAACACAACAAAACACTATTTATTAAAGCCGGGCAATCTGTCACATACAACACGGTTTTGTATATTGAAGCCGAAAAAATTCCTGATGTTCATATTGTATATAATATTGAACAAGAAAAAAACATCACCTACCTTTCAACACAAAATTTGGTTGGTATTTCGGGCATATCGCTTACCGGCATCGAAGGAAGCGTAAAAACATTTCCGGGAGTTAGTTCCAAATCGGAACTAAGTTCACAATACTCTGTACGTGGCGGTAGCTACGACGAAAACCTCATTTACATCAACGATATTCCAACACGCAAACCAATGATGGCAAGTTCGGACAAACAAGAAGGTTTAAGTATTATAAATCCGCACTTAGTAGAAAATCTCGAATTTTCGAATGGTGGATTCGGTGCAGAATACGGAGATAAACTCTCAAGCATTTTATCAGTTTCGTATAAAGATGTAAGAGAGAGCAAAATACAACTTGACGGGAGTTTAATGGATGCAAACCTCAGCTTTCAAGGACGAGCCGATTCGCTCGACCTGTCCTATCTCGTGGGTACACGATATAAAAACACCTCGCTAGTTCTCAGCACCTTACAAGAAGATGGTGAATATGAGCCTGTTTTTTTTGATGTACAATCCTTAATACGCTTCTCCCCCACGAAAAAAACAGAATTTTCATACTGGCTCTATGGAGCAAACAACACATTTCGTTTTTATCCCAGCGACCGAATTACCGATTTTGGAAACCAACAGAAAGCGTTTAGAATGAAAGTCTATTTTGAAGGCAATGAAAAATATCAATATCAAAATATTGGAAATGCATTCAGCATCAAACGTATGCCAAATGAATACACATTTCACACAACACACATTATGTATTACTTTTCTCGTGAATACGAGAATTTTGACGTATTAAGTCAATATCGATTAGATGAAATTCAACTCGGTGAGGAGGTAAAAGAAAACAAAGACAGTGTTCAGGCTCTCGCAATCGGTTCATTTTTAGATCACGGGAGAAACATTTTAGAAACACATTCGTTTGTGGCAAAACACGACGGGCGACAATTTTTCAATACCTTCGCATTTTCGTGGGGTGGACAATATGAATACAATACGTACGAAGCGAAATACAATGAATGGACATATATTGATTCTGCAAACTATTCATTACCATACTCCGAAGATGAAATTTCCTTATCTTCGTTAAAAAACAACCACATCACTCATAGTCAACAACGCATAGTTGGGTATGCGAAAATTAACAAGCGATATTCGTGGTACATGAAAAGACATAACAGCCTGCGAGTATTTGCCGGTTTACGAGTATTATATGACAATTACACACAGAAAATTGCTGTAAATCCCCGAATTCGTCTCTTACTCAAACCCGAATCAGATAAAAATATTGGCATTTCTTTTTCTGCCGGAATATACAACCAACCACCTCAATTTAAAGAACTTATTGATACTGCCGGAACATTTTATTCGGATGTGCAATCGCAGCAAGCTATACAATACGTTCTCGGATATACCAGCAACGAAACCATCTGGAACAGACCCTTTAAATTTAACGCAGATATTTACTTCAAAGATTTACGACATACCATTCCATACACGATTGATAACGTAAATATCATTTATTATCCGAACCTTGAAGCAGAAGGATACATAGCCGGAATTGATGCAAAACTCAATGGCGAATTTGTACAAGGCGTTGAATCATGGTTTAGTATTTCACTCATGCGAGCCCGCGAACATCTCAAAGGTTCTGAAACCTGGATTCGCAAGCCAAACGACCAATTATTCAATTTCAGCATGTTTTTCCAAGACTACCTACCCGGAAGTGAACACGTAAAAATGAATATGACCTGTTTAATTGGCTCTCGATTACCGATTTCAGCACCAAATAGTGAGTATGAAAATTTCGATGCCTTTTCCCTTTCGAGCTATTCGCGAGTCGACATTGGTTTTTTATACATTTTAGTTGATAACGAAAATACGCCAACTCAATCCTTATTCAAAAAAGTATGGATTGGTGCAGAAATCTTTAATCTTATGAATTTCGGCAACAAAATTTCGTACTTTTGGATTCAAGATGTGAAAAATAATTTATATGGTGTACCAAATTATTTAACATCACGCAGATTAAACGTAAAATTTTCACTCGTAATATAATGAATTTGAACTTCACATATCCACAGGTTTTATTCGGATTGTTTCTGATACTTATTCCGATTATTATTCATTTATTTACCTTCAGAAAATATCAACACATCTTTTTTCACAGTATATTTTTACTCAAAGAAACACAAAAAGAAGATACCAAAACACGAAGAAATTTAAAAGAAATACTGATATTACTCTCCCGTATTTTTGCAATCATTTTTTTAGTATTCGCATTTGCACAGCCATATATTCCGGTATCGGAAACACGAGCTATTTCAAACAACTCACCAATTTCCTTATATATCGACAATTCATTCAGCAGCCAAAATGAAACACAAGAAGGAAATGTACTGGAAGTTGCAAAATCAAAAGCATATCATATTATAGAAGCATATCCACCCTCGCAACAATTCTACATTGTAAGTAACACCCCCGACCCACGAAACAATATAGCTCTTAATAAAGCCCGGGCGATTGAGAAAATTACAGAAATAGAAACGACACCGTTTTCCGAACCCCTTTCGAACATATACGCACGTACACAAATACGAAGCTCATCTGAAGCACACACCCTTTATTTACTATCTGATTTTCAAACATATTCATCAGACATAGAAAACATTACCGGTGATAGTTTAATACATGTATCATATATTCCGATTATTCCTCAAAAAACAAATAATATATCGATAGACAGTGTGTGGTTTGCAAGCCCTTATCGAATAAAAAATCAAACCGAAACGCTCCACATTCGCATTCGCAACACAGGAACAGATTCGTACACACAACACCCTATTGAACTATACATATTCGACACATTACGTTCGGTTTCGAGTTTCACTATCGAACCCGAATCGACCCAAGAAATAGTATTAGAATATTCCATTCCCCAAACAGGAAGCATTTCCGGAAAAGTCTCAATCAATGACTATCCGATACTCTACGACAATACGTACTTCTTCTCATACACCGTGAAGACAACCAACACCGTCGTTTCAATTTACGACAACACGCCTACTCCCCACATTTCGAACCTTTTCTCCTATGATTCGCAGATACAACAATCATTTATGAAAAGCTCCGAAATAAATTATGCCGATTTATCTCAGTACGATGCAATAATTCTTGATGGCTTATATGAAATTCCGAGCGGACTCACACAACATATCGCAAAACACATACAATCCGGCAAAACAGCAATTGTTATCCCCCCTGAATTATGCAACATTGCTTCATATAATGAATATTTATCAGCCTTTACATTTCAACGATTCGAAGACAAAGACACATCGCAGACCCAGATTCAAAACATAGACTTTTCACACAGTATATTTGCCAATCTTTTCGAAAAAAACAACACCGAAAACATTCGGTATCCACAGATTTCATCGTATTACCGAACACAGCCGGCATTACGAAATGGAATTATTTCATTACACAACCAACATGCTGTATTACAAAACATTTCGAACAGCGATGGTGCGTGCTATTTGTTTACCATTCCATTTTCCACACGAAACAAAGACTTTTTAACGCACCCCATATTCATGAGTCTTTACAATATGATACAACTTATAAAAAACAACAATACAATACAAACCTCTATTGGAGAGCCACTAATAACCAACAAACCAACACGCCAAAGCGACAAACCAATTCACTTGGTAAACACCGAAAAAAACATTGATTTCATCCCGCAAATACGCCAATTTTCAAAACTAAACACAATAGCCTTATACACCTTTAATTCGATTACCGAATCCGGTATATATTCATTATCACTCGCAGACAGTATATTCAAAGATGTGGCAATGAATTACGCACGCGACGAATCAAACATGAATTTTTTATCGGCAGAAACAATCAGTGAGAGAGCCGGAGAACAGGGCTTACAAAACTTCTCCATTTATTCAGAAACAAGTACGCACATTACCCAATCAATCAAAAAACAAACATCGGGAATACAATTATGGAGATATGCTCTTATACTTTCCTTAGTCTTTATATGTATAGAAATAATGCTCATACGCTTGTGGCATAGATTGAGTCGAAATAGAATGACAACATGACATCAGAGCGTTTTTTTTGAGGTGTTACCCTTATTTTATTTTTTCTGTAAAATAGATTATTGTAATTACCCCCCTCAGATATAATCCACTGAACAATAAATAACATACCCGAACAATATCATTAAAGATTATAAGCCCCTCCCTCGATTCTCCTCAGTTCTAAATTGCACATAGATTTTTTTCGAGCGGGGAGTTACGATGGGCATTGTGCAGTGCTTGGATTATTGGTTAGTAGTGCCTTTTTTCTTTACCAGTCAGTCACTAATAAATTTCTCGCTGCTTTTTCACTACATTTCTGATATTTAGAATATGCTAAAGCTGCTCTTGTTCTGATGCTTTCGTTTGTTTCGTTGTTGGTATATCCTGCGATTGCATCATGTATTGTATATGCTTCCGGTGCCATCAGTCCCGTTGTCCAAACTAAAGGATTAACATTCGCTTTTCGTAAATGGAATGAAAAGTAACTTTTACTGTAACAAGCCAGAATTATTACATCTCTTTTTTTGTTGTCTGTATTATTGAAGGTGTCGGTTAATTGAAAGTCCATTAATCCATTATGCCCGATATAAGAAACAAGTTTAGAGTTGCCTGCTATTCCAATAGTTCTGCCATCTATCATTAATGTGTCTTTAAGCTGCCCACTACTACTTTGAAAAAAATCCTTTGTGCACTTCTCAATATATTTTCCATCATAGGCGTCTGCGATTAAATAAAAGTTTTGTGTATGATGTTTAAAGACAAGTCGTTCAAGTCTAGGCGTATCTAATTTTTCTGTTTTGATTAAAGTCCACTCCTTACTATTTTTAAAGTAAGTCTTTATTCCAAAGGCACAGCCCCAATATAAATTGTTATTGGGATCTTGACCATTTCCAATTTTTGCAGGAACCGGAACAATTCCTTGATATTTATTATCACATAGCGCTACAAAAATGTGAATGGTTTTATATGTAGTGTCAACAGAAGTTGAATTGAATTCACAATCTACATCGGTATTTGTTTTTAAGGACACGGTTTCAGTCGGCGTGTTTGTCTGCCCGTGACATCCATAAACGGTAAGAAAGAGCAATAAAAATAATTGCTTATATTTTTTCATTTCTGTATCTTTTTTGCATTATTGCCAAGGTCATCCCATCTATAAACTTCCACCACCATTTCTAACTGCACATAAAAGTACGGTTTTTTCGGAATACATAGAAAAAAAACAAGTTATTTATTTGTTTAAAAAAAATTGTATATGAAGCATGTGTGTTTTTTAAAATACTCTCATCTGGAATTATACAATTTAAGTAAAATATTACAATTCTAATTAGTGCTATCTTTTTTCGTATATATTCTCAAAAAACATTATTTTTCTGATACGACCTATTGAAATCAATATCAAGCTTCAGATTAAAACTCAATCATAATTCCCAAGGTCGGCAATACAGTTCCTGAGGAACTTGAAATTGTTCGCAGTTTGTACTCGTTTCCGCCATTAAGTAGAACATAACTGCCATCCGGATTTTGTTCTCGTATCACAATATCTTGTTGTTCGGACTGAAAATTATACACATTTTGAATATCAACATACACCATAAATGTCCAGGTGTCAAAGTACCATCGTCTATCGACACGAATATCCAATTGATGAAATGAGGCAAAGCGTGCTTCGTTAAATTGTGAATAATCTAAAACCGGACCACCTCGAGTATCCCACACCGATTTTATCGCCGAAGCTTCCATATCATAAGGGGTATATGGCAATCCACCAACAAACCGCCATTTTGCTCCAACTATCCATTTATTAGTAATCTTCTTTGTCAATGTCGAGGTGAACAAGTGCTTACTATCCCAGGTTGTGGGTATTTGAACGCCATCGAAACTTTCGCTAAAACTCCGCACAAAGGTATACGAATTGGTGGCGGTAAAGCCTTTATAGTCTATAATACGGTTCATTACTTCTAAACCATACGCCGAACCAAGCCCTTCAGAAATAATTTCTTCATCGCCCAACACACCATAGTCAGCACCTTTTGATGCCAAAGAAATTGAATCAGTTACCGAAAACGGATATTGATTGTACTGTTTGTAAAAACCTTCTATGGTAAATTGTATATTCTTTTCGAGTAAATAATCGAAACCGGCAATATAATGATTGACACCAATATATGATATATCATTTTCTTTATTCACAAAATCACCGGCAGTATTTTTATAGCCGAGACTTGTGTAGGGAGGCAATTGATAATATCGTCCGGTATTTGCATTTATGCTGAATTTATCGGTAAAGGCATATGATACGGATATTCGTGGCGATAGTTGATCGAGTGGATTTGCCATTGATGTGGCAAAATCGTTGGCATCTGCACGAAATCCGGCAGAAAGAGACAGTCTATCGTCAATCAAGCGTTTATTTGCCTGTAGAAAAAAACCATATTTCACAAGATTATATTCAGAATTATAATCAATTTCAAAAACCGTGTTACCCACATTTCGCAATTGGTAAGTTTCATTCACATATTTCACAAATTCAGACGACACACCACTCACAAAGCGAATACCTTTATATCGGGTCACATATTCATATCTGAATTTATTTTCCATTTCGCGAGACGTATAATCAAGAATACGACTTTGCGTTTCGTCATTGTCGGGATATTTGTATGCACTATTATCAAGCATATTGCGACTCACCACAAATTGATGATAGCCATTATCGGAAAACGTACGGTAATTTGCACCAATAGCATAACTCCACTGTTCATTTACCGGCAAATAACTTAAGATATAAGCCTGCGATTCATCCGGATTTTCAATATCGGTATTCAATGCAAATTCATCAAGGGCACCAATGCTTACAATGGTCAGCTCGCTTCTATCGGCAAATTTTGTTTTATGTTTAAATTGATAATCGGTAAAATTGGGGAGAAATGGCAGGCCAATTGCATCAAACAAAAACTGCAAATACGAGCGTCGTACCGAAAAAATATAGGTGGAATTCTCGCCCGAAGGACCATCAATTGTTGCCGAAACTTCGGATGCACCGAGACTGCCGCGAAACTTCAATCGTTCTTCGTTTCCGTTTATTTGAGAAAAATCGAATACCCCGCTTAATGCATTTCCGTATTGAGCAGGAAATGCACCGGAATAAAAATCGACGCCACCAATAAAATCGGCATTAATTATCCCAACCGGCCCCCCACTTGCACCTTGTGTTGCAAAATGATTGAGATTGGGAATTTCTATTCCATCGAGATAAAAGCGACTTTCAGAAGGACCGCCACCGCGAATAATAATATCGTTTCGAAATGCAGGTGTTGACCCTACCCCCGGAAAAGACTGTATTACCTTCGAAATATCACGATTACTACCCGGATTTGCCTCAATTTCTTGCAAACCAATTTTTCGTAACGAAACCGGACTTTCTGTCGTTTTCACAAAAGGAGACGCAGTAATAACTACCGCATCTAACTCCGTAACCTCTTGTTGCATACCGATTTCAACGAAAGCATCCCGTGCATTTGTAACTTGAATATCTCGAGAAACAACTGTTTTGTAACCAACAAAACTAACCGTGAGGGAATATATTCCGGGATCTAAACCCGAAATCACAAAATTACCCTCAAAATCAGCAAGTGCTCCAATATTTTCATCACTCGTTAAGCCCACATAGGAAAAGCCTACAGGCTCGTTAGTAATATCATCGAAAACACGACCTTTTATCACACCTTTTTGAGCAAACACGCCTCCTACAAACATGCTCATACATACGAGTAAAATACTTATTCTCTTTCTCATTTTTTCTCTTTTTTAAGCTGAACATATATTGACTCAAAAATATCTAAGGCCGTTGTAAACGTTCGCAAATCGGTATACAACTCACCATTTTCTCCGGCATAATGTCCGTGTCCTATCGGATTAAAAAAAACTGTATCGAGTTTCGAATTCAAATCAACCATAGCAGCATACACAAGAGAAGGCTGACACGAAGTTTTATATTCAAAATTATGAGGATATTTATTATTAGTCCAATAATTATTACTGTCCCATGACTGATTGACCTCAACCAACACACGAAACTTCTGCACAGAATTGGGTGTGTGTGCGGAGATAACAGCACTTCCCTGTGGTGTTGCTCCACTTACCGCATCAATTACCGAATTACCCTGAAATGTTTTCGTTGCCTTGTGCTTCCAATACGGCAAACTGGCAGGTCTAATTGAGATACCAGAATCAGCATCCCATTGATATCCGTCAACATGAGCATGAGCATATTTTCCGGTTGCATAAGAACGCGTAACAAATATGGTGTGTATAAAATCGCCATCCAGATGCTCGAGCCATACAGCATAGGTTGGGTGATTGAACGATGCACCTTTGTTTAGATGAACCAAAAAGGAAATATCATTATGGCTGGTATTATCGATATGCGTAATCGACTCATTACTGTTTTGAGACTTATTTTTATACAATCCGCAAGAAGCAAAAAAGCTCAGACTTACAATTAATAAAATGACCTGTATTTTCATTTTTTCATGTTTTTTTTAAGTTTAGATTTATTTGACTCAGATTCCTTACACGAAGAACATGAGTCCAAAGTTATTTTAACACTTCAACTTTTTATACAAAGCTAAATATTTTCATGTATGAACAATCATTTTTTTTCATTGAAAATAATTACAATTAGCCCTTACAACTTTATGATTGCTAATTGCAATAAAAAGATTCATAGTGCGATTTTAAGAAAAAATATATCGAAATCATGTTAATACATTTTTAAGAATTATATTTTCAGTTGTATTCTCTTTTTTCAATAAAATATCACTACTTTTGCTTAAAATTTACCACGATTAATGAAAGTTCTTGTTGTAGAAAATGATAGTATATCACGTGAGTTATTCCGTGTTGTTGTGCAAAAAGACGGCTATGAATGTGAGTTTGCAGAAGATGGTATACAAGGACTTGAAATATTCAATGAATTTTTGCCCGACGTTGTTATTTCTGATATTCGTATGCCCCGTTTCGACGGAATTTCATTATTAAAACGCATTCGACAAGTTGAACGGAATGTTATCGTAATTATGGTAACTGCTCACGGAAACGAAGAAATTGCTCTTGAAGCTCTCCAGTCGGGTGCCAACAACTATTTAAAAAAACCCATTAATTTAGACGAATTTCGTTCGCAACTTGCACGGTATAAATCTATACTTAATCATAAAATTCGGAAACTAGATGTTTCCAATTTAATACAATCACAAGAGCTCAAAATTTGTGTTGATTCGGATATGGATTATATTCCTATACTTTCCGAATTTCTGACACAAAAAATAAAACACGTCTTTTCGCCAAGCGTTCTCATAAATATTGAATTGGGTATTTCCGAATTGCTTCTTAATGCAATAGAACACGGTAATTACAATATTACAAACACTGACAAAAAAGAAGCATTGCTCAACAACACCTTAGTTGAATTATACAACGAACGCAAGCAAATAGCTGATACCCAAAATAAAAAAATTCATATTACATTCACACAAAACACAGAATACTGCGAATGGGTTGTGAGAGATGACGGAGATGGTTTCAATTGGAAAAATCTTCCACACCCGACATCCGAACAACTTTCTTCGGAATTACAAGGCCGCGGGGTTTTTATTTCGAAACTCCAATTTGACGATGTGCAATTTCTCGGAAGCGGTAATGTTGTTTCTGCAAAAAAATATTTTTCATAAGCATGATAGAAATTATTCCTGCCATAGACATTATAGACGGCAAATGCGTACGATTATCTCAAGGTAATTATGCAAATAAAAAAATTTATAACGAAGATCCGCTTGAGGTTGCAAAATCATTTGAAGACAATGGTATTACTCGCTTACATCTCGTTGATTTAGACGGTGCAAAAAGCCATACTATCATTAATTATAAGACTCTTGAAAAAATTGCACGCCATACCAATTTAATTATTGATTTTGGTGGCGGACTCAAACAAGATTCGGATGTTAACACTGCGTTTGATTGTGGAGCACACATGATAACCGGCGGAAGTATTGCCGTTAAAAATCCGGAGATTTTCGAAAAATGGATACGCCAATACGGAAGCAAAAAAGTAATTTTGGGAGCCGATGTTCACGGCGAACATATCGCAATAGGCGGATGGTTAGAATCTACCGAAATTAATTTATTTGACTTTCTGGAATCATATATACAAAAAAATATTTCAAAAGTTATTTGTACCGACATCAGCAAAGACGGTATGCTCCAAGGTTCGAATGTTGAGTTGTACACACGCATCAAAAAAAAGGCACCAAGTTTGTATTGTATTGCGAGCGGCGGCGTTGCCTCTTTGAAAGATATTATAGAATTAGACAATGCCGGCATAGATGCAGTGATTACCGGAAAAGCAATTTACGAAGGAGGTATTACACTGCATGAAATTCAGAAGTATATTACCTAAAAAATTGAACCATGCGAGCATTATCACTTAAAATACTTATAGCTTCCCTATTATTAATCGGTATTTCATGTGAAGGAATGCTCCTCAATTCAAACCAAGATTTGTCGGGAGAATGGCAATGCAAAGAAATACATGAAATAGACGGTACTCGAACATATTATGTTGACATAGAATATGCAAATCAAGACAGCTCGCAAATACGAATTTATAATTTTTTGTATCTCGATAATACGTCACTCACCTCATCACGATATGTATACGCATCTGTTTCCGGCTTGTCCCTTACTATTCCTCGCCAACAAATAGAAGACCACACCGTAGAAGGAAACGGAACTATAAACAATTCGTACACAAGCATAAATCTTCAATTTACCGACGACCTTAACGGTGGTGACCCCTGGGATGTTTCTGCAACGCTCACTAAGTAAGTATTAATATTACACTTGTATTCACGTTTTCATTCAATGCAACAACGTGAGAACAAAAAAAAAGGTCTCCGTATTGGAAACCTTCTGTTCTTTGAGCGGGAGACGAGACTCGAACTCGCGACCCTCAGCTTGGAAGGCTGATGCTCTACCAACTGAGCTACTCCCGCAATATTTGATGAGAAATTTTATATAAGTGGGGAGAGCAGGATTCGAACCTGCGAAGTCGTAGACAACAGATTTACAGTCTGCCCCATTTGGCCGCTCTGGAATCTCCCCGATACTATATAAAAAAATTGAGCCGAATCCCAGACTCGAACTGGGGACCCCGAGATTACAAATCACGTGCTCTGGCCAACTGAGCTAATTCGGCAATTGTAAATGAACGCACCTCCCTGAAAAGGCGTTGCAAATATAAAACTTTTTATATTGCAGTCAAGTGCTAAAGATGTTTTTTTTAAATATTTTTCTTTATTACAAATCACGCTCTTCAACAAGAAACATAATCTGTTTTATTACAAACAATTAAAAGACTAACATGAAATATATATATGTAAAATTCTTTTTTTTGAATGAAAAAATAGAGCCTAAATACTACAATTATTATATATTTACCACACAAAAAAATAATATTGACATGAAAAATATAGTATTAGCATCAATTTTAATCGGATTTTCAGTATTTTTTTCTTCCTGCTCAAAAGACGGGAAAATTAATGTTTTTAGTGTTCAAGACGATATCGCATTGGGTGCACAATTGGATTCAACAATTGTTAATACCCCACAAGAATATCCGCTCCTGCCACGAAAAGGCAATGAAGAAGTTTACAATTACGTGGAAGGAATGATGAATACCATTTTAACTTCTGAAAACATTAATTACAAAGATGAATTTGTGTGGCAAGTTCGCATTATTAATCAGGATGTGTTAAATGCTTTTGCTGCTCCGGGCGGATATATCTATTTCTACACCGGTTTTTTAAAATATGCGGAATCAGAAGCAGAATTAGCGGGTGTTATGGCTCACGAAATTGCACACGCCGACCATCGACACTCTACAAATCGTCTGACAAAATTATACGGTTTTCAAATGTTATTTTCCATTTTACTCGGTAAAAATCCTTCTCAATTAGCACAAATAGCGGGACAGTTGGCAATGGGCGGCAGTAGTTTGGCTTTTAGCCGGAACGACGAATATGAGGCTGACGCATCGTCTGTAAAATACTTAACAGATGTTCAAAACATGCGAAACTATGAACCTACTGCTATTGTAGATTTTTTCGACAGAATGCAGGATGACAGTTTAACACAGGCTGACGGCAGTTTCGAATTTTTACGAACGCACCCCTACGATGCAAATCGTAAAGAAAATATTTATGATATTTGGGAGGATTTAGGCAGCCCGGAAGGTGAAAAATTTATTGCGGAGCACCAGGCAATTATTAGTAAATTACCATAATTCTATAAAAGAAAGTACTCATTATTAAATTTCTACTCAGAATCTTCAATTTCTGATTCTACTTGGTAAAAATTAACGGCTCGAATGTTCATAATTTGAACGCCGGTAAAGTAGAATTTTATAATCTGATCATAGGTATAATTAAGTTCTGCCATACGCATAGCGCCTTCTTGCGAGAGTCCTACACCATGTCCATATCCACGACCGGAAAGATAAATGGTATCGGCATCGGCTCTAACAGAGAAAAAAGTCGACCGCAATTTCCAATCGGAACGAATAGTACGTAGAGAAAGCAGAGTGTCACAAGCCCTAAACGAAAAATATTTTGTTCGGTCAGTTTGGTCAAATGTAAAATCTATCGGAAAATGCTTTTGTTCTTTCTTATGTTGTATTGTATCTATTCGAAAACTTTGCATGTTCGATGAATCAGAAGAATTTGTTTCAAGCGAATCAACTGTTGTTGTTTTTGAGGTAGAATCTTTCACAAAAAAACTCAATAAAGTTCTTTCTTTCTCCACAGCACTACTGTCCCGAATTGTATCAAGAGTAAACGGGGCATACTCCTCATATGGTTCCAAGGAAAAACCTTTGGAGCATAAATATGTTTTCCAGGCAGCAAGCGGAATGCTTTTTTCCCATGCGTAGCCACGGCCATGAATGCTAAAAGTATCTTGTACCGCACGTAAATATGGAAGAGCTGTAATCCACACCTCTTCAGAATTAGCCGTCTGTCCACCGGAATTGGCAGAAAATGTGGCAGAAATTAAATTTCGAGAAGAATCTACAACAACCAAACCGGCTGTTTGCAGTGCAGCATCCAAAATCGACAGATTGTATTTACAGCGACCTTTATATGCTTGGCAATGTTGGCCATCGCATAAATTGAAGCCTTCATCTAAATGTTTGGTATAATGTTTTGCAGCATACGTACGACATAAAATTGCCTGTGCTTTGTAATATTCTAACTGCGCTTTCGAACCACCTTCAGATTCAACAACACCGGCAATATATTTTTCAAAATTCACATCATTAATTAAAAAAAATGAATCGTTACGTATGGAAATATACAAGTCGTTATCGTACTCACGCTGTTGAAAAATATTTTGAGCTTGCTGTACCGAAACATAACAAGATTGTTGCACACCACGAAATGTAATAGTTGAAGAAGTCGTTTGAGTTTTATCCTTATGCCGTACCTTTATCCTATTTCGCCGAACAGAAAATTCTACCTTCTCCCCTTCATCAACACGAAACAACAATTCATCATCTGCAATAACATCATACTTACCATTATGCGTTATAATGCAAAAATTATCAAACTTTTTTCCATGATGAATCTGTATGTTAATGTTTTGTGCAGTAAGAAATTGTGCAATTATTATACAAATTATTACTAAAAAAAATCTCATAAACCTTATCTCAATTGTATTTTATATTACCTTTTTGTATAAGCTTGAAGATACGCTATCATTTTATCTGCTAAAAAAGATGACAATTTCGTTTTTGACTCGACAGTCCACCCCGCCACATGAGGAGTAAACAAGACATTCGGTGCAGTTCTCAAGTACTCAAAAGCAGTAGGCATATTATCCGTCAAAAAATCCTGAAAATCAAACGATTCATATTCCAAAACATCTAATGCCGCAGCACGAACAGCTTGACTCTTAAGCCCGCTCACTAAAGCTTCCGTATCAACAACTTTTCCGCGAGCAGTATTAATCAAAACAAAAGGTTTCGCACAGGCATTAATAAAATCTGCATTACACATACCTATTGTTTCAGCCGTTTGTGGCACATGAAAACTTATAACATCAGCTTGTTTTTGTAAATCATGTAAAGAACATTCAGTCACAAATTCATCAGAAAAATCTTTTTTATATTTATCATAGGCAATCACCTCAACTCCAAAGCCCGCAAGTTTTTGAGCAAGGGCCTTTCCCATATTACCATACCCGATAATACCAATGGTTTTCCCCATAATTTCAAAACCACGATTTCCTTCTCTATCCCATGTCGACGAACGCACTTCACGGTCTGCTTTGTTAAGATTGCAGGCTAATGACAGAAGCATTCCCACAGCATGTTCACCCACCGCATCTTTATTACCTTCAGGAGAATTAATACAGCGAACACCTATTGATTCTGCATATTCAACATCAACAGTTTCCATACCGGCACCAACTCTACCAATACATTGGAGTTGAGTGCCACTATCAATAAAATTTTTATCTGCAATTATTTTTGAACGAATAACAATAGCGTGAAATTTGGGTAAAACTGCACAAATTTCTTCCCGTGTCATATCTTCATTATACACTACCTCAAACCCCACAGCTTTAAATTTTTCAAGCATTACGGGATGTGCATCATCAATAATTAAAATCCTCTTCATATTTATCTGCTAAAAATCAATTGTGTGGCAGCCGACTGCTCTGCAACACGCCCTTGGTCGTACACTAAACTACCATTAATAAACGTTTTTTCTACCGAGCACGGGAATACATGCTCATCGAAAGGCGACCACTGACATTTGTATAAAATTGATTCGGGCGTAACCCGTGTTTCTTTATGTAAATCGAGCACTACCAAATCGGCATACATACCTTTACGAATATATCCTCGATTGTACACACCAAATAGGTCTGCCGGATTATGACACATATGTTGCACAATATTGAGTAATGATATTTTATCCTGCGTATATAATTCGAGCATTGCAAGCAAAGAGTGTTGTACAAGGGGCCCGCCAGACGCAGCCGAAGTATATATCCCGGATTTCTCGTCACGAGTATGTGGAGCATGGTCAGTTGCAATTATATCAATAACAGAATCTTTCACAGCTTGCAACAAAGCATCTCTATCAGCCTTTTCTTTAATAGCCGGATTCCATTTAATAAAGGCACCTTTATCTTTGTAATCATCTGACGAAAACCAGAGATGATGCACACATACCTCTGCAGTAATTTGTTTATCGGAAACCCTACCGTGTTCAAACAAAGCCAATTCATCTGCCGTAGACAGATGAAGTACATGTAATCGAGTTCCATATTTTTTTGCAAGAGAAACCGCCAAAGAAGAAGACTTCAAACAGGCCTCCCTACTTCTAATCTTCGGATGCATAGCTATAGGAATAGCATCGCCATATTTATTTTGTGCCTTATGGAAGTTATCTTGAATAGTCTGCTCATCTTCACAATGAGTTGCAAGAGGAATACGCACTTCCTTAAAAATAGATGATAAAGCATAGGGGTCGTCCACCAACATATTGCCGGTACTTGACCCCATAAAAACTTTCACACCACAGGTTATTTTCGAATCGAGAGCACGTAATTCATCAATATTATCATTTGTAGCACCAAGATAAAACGAATAATTTGCATAAGAATCAGCAGCAGCAATATCGAATTTCTCTTCAAGACGTGCAATCGTTATTGTTTGCGGATTCACATTCGGCATTTCCATAAAAGACGTAATACCACCGGCAATAGCAGCCCTTGATTCCGATTGTATGGTACCTTTATGGGTCAATCCCGGTTCACGAAAATGCACTTGGTCGTCAATAACACCGGGAATAATATATTTATGAGAACAATCAATTACCTCAACATCTGCACCAACAGAATCGAGAGAAACAGGAGGTGTAAACACCTCCTCAATTATAGAATCATAAATAAGAATACTACCGTTACAAATATTATTGTCGGTAACGATAGTTGCATTAGAAAGGAGAATTTTTTTCATACAGCGGTTTAATTAATATTTTGTAAACCAACTTGAAACTTTTAATTGAATAACACCAAAAATAGCTTCTCGAATAATTTTCTTATTCATTTTGGATATACCTTCCCTTCGGTCGGTAAAAATGATAGGCACTTCAACTATGGTAAAACCATGTTTCCACGCCTTAAATTTCATTTCAATTTGAAAGGCATAACCACGAAATTTGATATGTGAAAAATCAATTTTTTCAAGTACTTTTCGGGTATAACATTTAAATCCGGCAGTAGAATCATGAATTTTCATACCAGTTATACACCGTACATATTTTGAAGCAAAATATGAAAGCAATATTCTATTCATTGGCCAATTTACCACATTAACCCCCTGACAATATCGTGAACCCACCGCCATATCGGCACCATCTTGTGCACAAGCATTATATAAATGGATTAAATCGTCGGGATTGTGAGAAAAATCGGCATCCATTTCGAAAACATATCCATACTCACGTTCCAAAGCCCACTTAAAACCGGCAATATATGCTGTTCCTAAACCATTTTTTTCTTTTCTGTTGAGAATAAATAAGGACTGTGCAAATTCTTCTTGCAATTGCGAAACAATATGAGCTGTTCCATCAGGTGAATTGTCGTCGACAATAAGTATGTGGAAACCTTTTGAATACGATAAAACTTTTCGAATAATTTTTTCGATATTCTCTTTTTCGTTATATGTGGGAATTATTACTAAACTATCAGACACGTCGTATGTATTTAATTGTCAAGTTTCACAAGGTTGTTTATGATAACTTGTGTTAATTAATAACAAAGATAAAACTTTATCTTTAAATTCATCAGGGTTTTGTAAAAATATTTCAGGCTTAATTTCAAACC
>JAQICB010000114.1 GCA_027858745.1 Bacteroidales bacterium | reverse complement strand
TTGATTTAAACCAAACTTTTCTCTCAAAAAAATCTGGCAGTTCTCCGTCCTTTGCTAATGAATAGGCAATATTTGCTCCACCAAAAATAGTTGCATTTAAAGCAGATGAAATTGAGAATAATGCTCCAATTGTGATAAGAATAAATCCGAAATTACCCAAAAATGGTTTTGAAGCAATAGCCAAAGCATTTTCTTGTGCTTTAATAATTTCTGTTATCGGAAGATTTCCAATTGTTACAAGAGAAATTAATATATAGAAAATCATCACAAATAAAATACTTATAAATATTGCTAAAGGAATATTTTTTTTAGGATTTTTTATGTTTTCAGATGAGTTTGTGATAAGTCCAAAACCCATATAAGAAAGGAAAAAGATAATAGAAGCATTAAGCAAACTACTTGTGTGTGCTGCATCAAAATTCGGCTTAGTCATTCCCCAATTAATTGTCATAAAGCCACCTAATATAAACACAAGCAGGATCAATAATTTTATAAAAACAATATAAAACTCAGCTTTCCCAACAGCTTTACTCCCAAAAAAGTTTAATGCTGTGAAAAATGAAATAACAATTACTTCAACTAATCCAATGGCCAATGCTGTAGATTCTATATGTATAAAAGGAAGCAGATAGCCTGCAAACCCTTTAACAAAAAGTGATATTGATATTACATATGACAACCACATAAGTATGCTTAAAGCACCTGTTACAATGCTATCTCCAAGTCCTTTTAATATAAATGCAATTGGACCTGCATTAGAGATAATCTTTCCTCCTAATATAGCATACGAATAAGCCACTGCTAAAGCATAAATGCCTGAGAGAATAAATGCCTCTGGCAAATCAGTTCCTGCAATTTTAACTCCTAATCCAAAAATTGAAAAAATACTGGCCCCTATCATTGTGCCTACTGCCATTGATATTACTTCAATTAAACTAAGTTTCTTACTTTTTTCCATTGTATTTCCTTATAATTTCTATAACACTCTGTTCTGCATTACCCACAACTAGTATATATCCACAAGTACGTGTTAATATATCCACTATCTACACAGCTGTTATTTTTCTGTAAATCAGCGAAATAGTTGTTTTTTGTGAATGTTTCATAACCAAAAGTAGAAAAAAAAGTTCATATATCGTATTATATTGAAATTAAAACTTGATTATCACATCTCTTTTTCTGAATATGAGCAATTTGTGTAAATCATAACAGGCTCAGCATATGAGATTAAAAGGGATAGCCAATTGTTAAATAATACCGGAATTTGGTGTCGGAAATATTACTCCCAACAAGGCACTGAATGGGACCTAAGGGTGAGTTAAATAAAAATCCGCCTGAATATCCGAGTCGGTATTCATGCAGAAAATAATCTTCATTGTTATCGAGGAGTTCGGTAACAAAATCATCAACATAACCATAGCTCGTTTGTGCCTTGAGATATAAATTGGTATATACCTTCATTCGCACACCAAGTTTTGCATAGATATAATTGTCTGTCACCATTTCACCAAAATAATATCCGTCAAATTCCTGAACATTTCTTCGAAAGTCTGCTTGTTTGCTGCCCAATAAAAAGTAGTTGCCCGCATCGAAATCTTTAAATGAGACTCCGCCCGAAAAACCGGCATTCATTGTTACTTTAGAAAATACCGAAGTAAACCATTCAACATCGGCAAAAAACAGGGAAACTGATTCTTTTTTTTCGGTAAAATTATCACTCACATCAGATATATTAAAGGTGATATTAGGTTTATGAGCATACTCATACCGTAATTCTATGCTTTTACCTTTTGTAGGAACATATAAATCATCGGTAGTGTTTACCAAATAAAAAGCACCTAAAACCAAACCGGAAGAAGAAAAACTATAAAAATCTTCTACGGGAACTGCATTTCGCAAATTACTTTTAGTATCCACTTTTTCGTTTCGCACAAATCCTTCAAAACCAAATTGCCGATTAATGGCAAAAGAATATTTAAGTCCGGCTCCGCCAGAACTATTTACATATATAAAGTCTCCAAGACTTTCACCGGCATCAAAATATTGCAAATTATTCCGAAACGTTTGTGCAAAAAAATAATGAATTAAACGTTGATTTTTTCCGATATATTTATTGAATTCAAAGCGAGTCGCTAGATTTTCTGAAAATGTTCCACTTAATAAAATACGTGAATCTGGCAATAAAAAATTACGCAGAGTAATATTACAATTAAGTGCAATTTTTGTTTGATTACTATAATACGGTGCAAAACCAAAATACGCTTTACTTTTTTCTTTTACATTAAATTTTAGCGTATACGAACTATCGGTATGTTTCTGCAATGAATACGTTATTTTCTCGAATTGCTGAGCACCATACAATCTCACGATAGCTTCACTTATGTCTTGTTTTCCATAATACGTTCCGGCAATTAAATGAGATTGTCCCACAACATATTCTTCGGTTAAGGAATGTAATCCCTCAACTTTAAAAAAATCAATACGAACCTGTTCTGGAACTGAACGAGGAGTTTGTTCGAGGGGACACAAATCAAGACTATCAGATAGTTCTTTAATTTTACCTATGTGTGCAAGTGCTGCTTCTCTCCCATATTCTTCTATTTGCTGTGCTTTGTAAAAATCTGAAACTCCCAAGCCGTGTAAATTCGGCGAAATAAGAATATCAACTTTCTGAGCTTGTTCTTTAGCATCAAGAATTCCTGATAAGGCAACCGAACGTATGAGTATATTCGTGAGTGAAGATAATTCGTCAGCATCAATTTCATCTTTAAAGCCAATATTGACCCCAATAATAATATCAGCTCCTTTGTTAATAACCTCCTGAACCGGAAAATTACGAGTAACCCCACCATCTATAAACAATAAAGTATCCATCTGTACCGGAGCAAAGACACTGGGGATTGACATACTCGAACGAACAGATTGCACCAAATTACCAGATTGTAACTCAATAGTTTTACCACTCAATAAATCTACCGCAATACAACTAAATGAAATAGGTAAGGAATCAAAATCCTGGTTTTCATAATTCGGCCACATAAGTTCCGAGAGCAATACATCAAGCTGCTGTCCTTCAATGAGACCAGATGGTAAATTAATTCTTCGGTCAGACACTTTAAAATTAAACACATAGCGTTCCGATTCATATTTTTCTTCCATCACAATTTTATCGAGACAAATATTATCTGCAAATAAGTTTTCCCAATCTACCAGATCATTTATTTGAGAAATATCGTCAGCGGAATACCCTAAAGAATACAATGCCCCGATAATTGCGCCCATACTTGTTCCCGAAATATAATCGGGACGAATACCTTGTTCCTCTAGCACTTTCAACACACCAATGTGAGCAAAACCTTTTGCACCTCCACCACTTAACACCAGCCCGATTTTTGGTTTAGAAATCGTATCAGACATTTGTGCATACAGCGATGAACTAAACAAAAGAACAATCGCGAAGACACAAAAAGAAAATATTTTTCGTATTAGCATTATTCGTCAGTAATTATGATTTGTTCGGTAAAAACTCTTCTTGGAAAGCTTTTGCAATTGTATCTAAGGCATACTCAGCATCTTTTTTTGATGTGTGAGCCGGTGGACCTTGCGGAGTATTGTTTACATCAACCACATACACCTTACCATCATCATTATTTCGCAACACATCCAATTCTCCAAAATCTATATGAATATTATTACAAAATGTTTGCAACAATTCAATTTCTTGTTCAGAAAGCACCTCGATTGTTTGTCTCACTTCCGTTTTCACCGTAGTGTTTTTAAAACGTTCAGAAATATCACGATATTTAATATACACAAAGGGCAAAATATTCCTCACCACCACTACACGCATATCAACCACCAAATCAGACGAGTATCTATTATCAATCAATATTTGATACACCGAACCATCAACAATTTTTTGGAGAGGTCCTTGCAAAATCACTCCATCATGCAAGGCATTAGTATCGCTTTTTTGCACAATACTCCCCGAATATTCGGTAGGATTCACACAGGTAGAATAACCAAACACATTTGTAAAAACAGTATCAACATACACTTTACTAATATCTCTACTATTAAAATTTACGACCGGATGCTTTTCTACAAAAGGCTCTAAAAAAGCATATTCTTTTCGCTCCGTGAGATATTCCCAATACACTGCACACGAAAAATTAGCCGAAGCTTTGTTAGTTATTGTATAATGCAGACGACGCAAAATTTTATACAGCGTAGAACCGCGACTTGGATAATGCGGAAAAACCAGCACTTTTTTATGCACACCGGAATGATACAAGCTATTTTGTATCATTAAAAAAAGATGACTACAATCTTTTATAAACATTTCAAAAATAGGCATCCCCTTCCTATATTTGTTCCAAATTCCTCTTTTATATTGCGAAAAAAAATACATTATTTATAGATAAATTATGACGACTGTTGTTTATATTTGCAGTGTAAAAGTACTATTATTATAATTAGTAAAATAAAAAAAACAAAAAATATTAGACATTTTGAATTATTTATATGAGTATTTTTATGTATCTTTGAAAAAGAAGAACAAAAAAAATATTTATCATGAGCGAGCAAGAACAAAAAAAAGACCACAGAGAAGACGCATTCTCTAAAGTAGTGAGAGCCGGAAAGCGGACTTATTT
The DNA here is from genome assembly GCA_027858745.1 of Bacteroidales bacterium. Taxonomy (GTDB): domain Bacteria; phylum Bacteroidota; class Bacteroidia; order Bacteroidales; family UBA1715; genus JAQICB01. The sequence goes on along the minus strand of JAQICB010000114.1, from coordinate 7,396 downwards.
TTTTGATGTTAAACAGTCAAGAAACGGCGAATATTTTCTTACGCTTACAGAGAGTAAACGTATTTTTCAGAGTGAAGGTAAATTTACCTATGAAAAACACAAAATTTTTCTGTATCCTGAAGATTTCGAGAAATTCAATGATGGCTTTCAAACAGCATTAGAATTTATTAACGAAAATTCGCATGCACAAGAAAAAGATGAAAACCAATCAACTGAGGAAAACCAATCAACTGAGGAAAAAAAGGAATCATTCTCCGATGTTGATTTTGATGATTTAGAAACAACGTAATATAAAGCTGATAAAAATATCAGCTTTTTTTATAATTTTTATTCAATGAAACATTCATGATATTGTTTTGAACAATTATTTCATAAATGTTCCATTTGACCTTTAAAAGTCAATTAAAAACAAACAGATGAAAGGAAAAAGTTTAGTCTCAATTCTAGACTACCAAGTAGAGGAGTATTTACAAATCATTCAATTAGCTTCTGAGTTTGAAGCTCTCAAACATCAAAACATTCTCCACGGCAAAGTTGTAGGTTCATTATTTTTCGAACCATCAACACGAACACGTCTGAGTTTTGAAAGTGCAGTAAATCATTCCGGTGGGAGAATAATCGGTTTTTCCGACAGCAACACGTCTAGCTCAACAAAAGGTGAGTCTCTGAAAGACACTATTTTAACGGTAGCTAATTACTGCGACCTCATTGTTATGCGACATCCACACGATGGTGCGGCGAAGTTTGCAAGCGAAATATCACCGGTTCCTATTATCAATGCCGGTGACGGTGCAAATCAGCACCCGACACAAACCCTGCTAGACATGTATTCGATATACAAAACGCAAGGAAAACTCGACAATCTAACCATTTCATTAATTGGTGACCTTAAATATGGACGAACGGTTCATTCCTTATTAATGGCAATGATGAATTTTTCACCAAAATTCAATCTGGTTTCGCCAAAAGAACTGTGTTTGCCGGTAGAATACAAAAAAATTCTTAACGCCCACTCCGTTCCGTTCAATGAAGATACCGATTTGCACACAATTCTGCCCGAAACCGACATTTTATATATGACTCGAGTGCAAAAAGAACGCTTTTCGGATCCGATTGAATACGAAAAAAACAAAAATTTATATGTCCTCAAAAGCAGCATGCTTGAAAACACGAAAGATAATATGAAAATATTACATCCGCTCCCACGAGTAAATGAAATAAGCCAATGTGTTGATTCAAGCCCAAAGGCATATTATTTTCAACAAGCAAAAAACGGTATGTTTACCCGTCAAGCTATTATTAGTTCTATTTTAGGTTTAATATAATTTACACAATGAGCACACATATTCAAGGAAAACAACTTAATGTAAGTGCCATAAAAAATGGCACTGTAATAGATCACGTTCCCAGCAAAAACTTATTCGAAGTAATCTCTATACTTAAGCTGCAAAATATTGATTCTCAAATCACTTTTGGTTCGAATCTCGAAAGTAAAAAATTGGGCAGTAAAGCAATTATAAAAATTTCAGACAAATTTTTTGTGCAAGATGAAATCAATAAAATTGCTATTCTTGCTCCTCAAGCACGGTTAAGCATTATTAAAGATTATGCTGTTGTGGAAAAACAAAAAATTAGCGTGCCTGAATATATCCATGGCATTACCAAATGCTTTAATCCCTCATGCATTACAAATCATCAAAATATTAAACCAAAATATACTGTTCTTGCCGACAATCCGATAAGCTTACAATGTTTCTATTGTGAAAAAATTACCGAACAAGAACATTTTGATTTTATTTAATTATAGTCTCTAATATAAAAACGCATCCTATTTATGTTACACATTTTATTTATTGGCGGAACCGGAATTATTAGTTCTGCTTGCTCTCAATTAGCTGTCAATCGAGGAATGAAGGTTTACAACCTCACTCGCGGCATCTCATCGTCAATTCGAACAATCAACGGTGTTACCAATATTCAGGCAGATATTAGAAATAGTGAAGAAACCAAAAAAGCTCTCAAAAATATGAGTTTTGATGTGGTTGTCGATTTTATTTCGTTTGTACCCGAACATATTGAAGACAATGTTGCTTTGTTCAAAGACATTACCAAACAATACATTTTCATCAGTTCGGCATCAATTTACCAAACGCCTCCACAAACCTTACCGGTAACAGAGAACACTCCTTTGGAAAATCCATATTGGGAATATTCTCGTAACAAAATTGCCTGTGAAGACATATTATTTGATTTGCATGCAGCCGAAAAATTTCCGGTAACAATTGTTCGCCCTTCTCACACATACGACAAAACATTACTCCCACTGGAAGGCGGCTATACCGTTCTTCATCGCATTCTTAATGACCAACCGGTTGTTATTCACGGCGACGGCACTTCTATATGGACATTAACGCACCATACCGACTTTGCAAAAGGACTTGTGGGACTGTTTGGCAAAGAAGAAGCTCTTGGCGAAGCATATCACATCACATCAGATGAGTGGCTTACGTGGAATGGTATTTATGAAATTGTTGGTGCCGCATTTAATAAAACACCGAAAATTGTTCACATTCCTTCAGACATTATCGCTCAATACCATAAAGATATGGGCGACGGTTTATTGGGCGACAAAACACATTCAATGATTTTCGACAATTCAAAAATTAAATCTATTGTTCCCGATTTTGTATGTACTACTCCTTTTGAAAAAGGTGCACAAGAATTAGCACAATGGTACACTCAACATCCGGATTTCGGACAATTTGATTCTGAAATAAATACTGTGTTTGATACTCTTATTCAAAAATATTCGGATATACATTGAGATACATTTAGTAAGGACACGTCATGGCGTGTCCTTACTAATTATTAACGTTATTTCTTAGTAATAACTAATTCTGTTCGTCTATTTTGTGCTCTATTTTCTTTCGTAGAATTATCAACTACCGGTTTTGTGTCAGCATATCCTTTATATGCGAGTCGATTGGCATCAATTCCTTTTTGAATAAGATAATTATACACCGCTTGAGCACGTTCGGTAGACAATTCTCTATTTCGAGCATCAGAACCGGTATTGTCGGTGTGCCCACCTATTTCAAAACTAATTGTTGGATTTTGATTCATAAACCGTACAATCATATCCAACTCTGTTTTTGATTCAGGTTTTAATTTATCGGAATCAACATCGAAAAACACATTTTTCAAAATAACCTTACTACCCACAATTAGGGGCTGTAAAGAAATATCTAAAGAAGAATCAATAGTTTGTAAAGACACATTTTCGGAATAAAACAAATACCCTTTATGCCACACTCGTAACACATATTCATCTTGTTCTACAAAAGGGACAATAAAATTTCCGTCAGCATAACGAGCTTTACTTTTATAGAACTCCGCACCTGAATGTAAATTATACAATTCAATGTTAGCCGGTAAGCGTTTTTTTGTCTCAACATCAGAAACAACACCTTTAACATAGGTTACCGAATTTGGTCGAATTTGGTCGGGCGTATCAAACATATAAATATCTTGTCCGCCGAGAGAAGTATATCTATCCGAGGAAAAATACGCTTTTTCACCCGAAGCATTCACAATTATCCGCAATTCAGCTGTATGCGTATTTATTGGATATCCCAGATTTTGAGGTGTCGTCCAGTGTTTGGCATCTTTCAAAGTAGATTTGTACAAGTCAGATTTTCCTACACCGGAATGACCATCTGATGCAAAATAAAGCGTCACACCATCTGCATGTATAAATGGCGACTCATCGTTTCCGGAAGTATTTACCGGCTCACCAAGATTTTTAGGAGGCGTCCACCCAATATCAGTTTGTTTACTTACCCACATATCTTTTTTCCCGTGTCCTCCCGGACGATTCGAAACAAAATATAAAGTTTTTCCGTCCGCAGACAAGCTCGGTTGCGATTCCCAATATTTAGAATTAATAGCCTCCCCAATATTTTGCGGTTTCGACCATGTACGTCCATCAAATTCGGTAATATAAATATCGCAAGAGCCATACCCACCGGGCATATTACATGCCGTAAAAATCATTCGCTGACCATCTGCCGAAATTGATTGTGCACCTTGATTAGCAGGTGTATTTATTGGTTCAGAAAAAGATTTACGAGGCGACCATCCATTATCCGTTTGCACACTGTAAAATAAATCTTCTTGATCTATAGGTGATTGTGGAGATGGAATAAGAGAAGTAAAAATCAACACCTGATCATCAACCGTAATTGTTGGATGATAATCGTTAAATTCTGTATTTATATTCCCTCCAAGATTTTCAGGGTCAAATGGAACCGGATGTTCCATAAATTTAATTGCCACAAGACATTTCGCCTTGAGGTTTTGCACTTTTTTTAGTTCCTTTTCTGACAAAGCAGATGATTGTGATAGTAAGTGTTTTAAGTTCTTTTGTGCATCTCGAAACAAACCTTGTTCAACCTGTTCGAATGCAAGTTTATAATAAGTCCATATATACTCTTCCCCACACAAATCTACGCAAGTTTGCAAAATTTCGATTGCTTTTTCTAGTCTTTGCGTCTCAACATACACGCCAGCTAACAAATAATATGCTTCCACGAAACCATCATCTTTTTTGAGAGCTTTATTCAAAGACTCCTCAGCATCTTCAAAATAGCGATACTGAAAATTTTGTATAGCTTCCTCGTACAATGAAACAGCATGTTTATTATCAGAAGAATAGTTTTGTGCAAACAGAGAAAAACTCGCAAAAAAACAAATAATGAACCACAGATTTCTCATATAAAATAGTTTAAGGTATATTCAAATATTTATGCGTTTGAATTGATATATTCCATTCAGGATTCAATTTACAATAATTAATTATCACTGGCAAAATCTTTTCCGAAGATTTCCACTCAGGTTGTAAATACAATATGCAATTCTCACCCACTTTATCTTTACAAGTCTCAGCCCATTGCAAACGCTCAGGCGAATCAATTATTATTTTTAGTTCATCTGCATAAGCATAAAAATCTTGTCGCGGCTCGTGATGTAATTTTGGAGACAAACATATCCAATCCCACCTTCCCGAAAGTTCATAGGTGCCATTTGTTTCGAGAAAGATTTTAATTGAATGACTCTGTAAAGCTTCACACAACTTATCCAAATTATTCATTAAAGGCTCTCCTCCGGTAATCACAACGCTTTTAGCCGGTTGAGACAAAACTAAATCTACGATTTCGGGGATAGTTTTCTGCGGATGAATATCCGGATTCCACGATTCTTTCACATCACACCACCCACATAAAACATTGCAACCGCCCAAACGGATAAAATATGCCGGTTTTCCGGTATGATACCCCTCCCCCTGAATGCTATAGAACATTTCTACAATAGGTAATGTCTGCTCTTCTTTTCTGTTATCACTCATTATTAGAAAATTTATGAGACAAAAATATCTTTTTTATTCGTAATTTTTGGTAGACTAAGGGCTTTTTATCATTTTCGCACAAAACAGAAACGAAAATAATGAACTCAAAAATATTCATACTCACCTTATTCGCACATTTTATGTGTACTCACGCTTTTTCACAGGTGCACAATCACGTACAATTCGAATTGCCGGTAACCATTCCGGTTTTATTATCTGCAAATTATGGAGAGCTTCGCCCCAATCATTTTCATGCCGGCATAGATATAAAAACTCAGAAAATAACCGGAAAATCAATTATTGCTATAGACAGCGGATACGTGTCCCGCATTGTTGTTGGTCCGTACGGATATGGAAAAGCATTGTATGTAAGCCACCCATCCGGACAGATATCGGTGTACGGACATTTAAAGTCTTTTGCTCCCGCAATTGATTCTTTTGTTACCCGCTACCAGTACGAACAAAAAACACATTCGGTGAATATAAACATTCCCGAGGGAACCTTGCGGGTATTTCGAGGCGAAGAGATTGCAAAATCAGGAAACAGCGGAAGTTCAGGCGGACCACATTTACACTTTGAAATTCGCGATTCTGTAAATAATGCAATAAATCCCCTCTTTTTTTATCCCCAAATAACCGACCGTGCCGCACCGCAAATACAATCTCTATATGTTTATTCTCTCGATTCTGTTCATGGTATTCAAACACATTCGAAAAAATACCGCGTATATCAAAAAACTCCCGGAGAATATTACATACCCGGTCCTATTCCCGTTTCCAATAAAATTGGATTTGGCATTAAGGGAAACGACAAAATTCATAATGTATATCATATTTTTGGATTTTATACCGTATCACTTTCCGTTGATAGCAAAAAAATATATTCGCGAACTGTTGATACAATTTCATTTTATGAAACACGCGACATTAACAGTTTACTCGATTATGAACTTTTTTCGAAAAGCAGACAATACATCGAAAAACTATATGTTGAACCCAATAATGAATTATCTATTTATACACAAAAAAATAACGGGATACACGTCAAGCCACATAAAATGCTTAACTGCGAGGTAATTGTACAAGACTTCCATGCAAACACATCGCGACTACACTTCAAGATTATTGCCGACACAAATAGTGCACACATGCCCATTACCGCTCCTGTTTATTCATACGCCACACCATTTGAATACTCCAACGAACAATTCTCGTTTATCACAGATTCTGCGGCTTTTTACAAAGATTTCACCTTCAAAGTTGAAATAGACAGTTCCAGTATAGAAACAGAATTTTCACCCCGCTATACAATTAATTCGAGTGAACTTAGCCTAAAAAAAACCGCAGATATTTCTATTCAATCACACATTCGCGACAGCCTTCGTCCCTATGCGACTGTTCGATACGAATCACCAAGCGGACGGAGACGCTCGTTACAAGCAGCATTTTCTCCCGATGGCACAGCACACCTAAGCACCAATCGAATAGGAACATATTCTGTAGTTGTTGACACAAGTGCACCAATAGTAAACCGATTAAATTTTACGTCCGGAACAAATATTCAACACAAAAACCACATATCGTTTCGCATGTATGATAACTTCTCAGGAATTGCAGAATATATAGCACTTATTGACGGAAAATGGTGTATGCTCGATTTCGACGGAAAATATTCTTATGTTGTTTTAGATTTAACCAAAGCTCCCATTACCAAAAACAGCGAACATACACTTACTATTTACGTGAAAGATATTGTGGGTAATACAAATGAAAAAGAGTATTCTTTTTATTGGTAATGTTTACAGGTCGAAATTATCATCTTCGCTACCACAAATTGAGGGAAGCCTCACTTGTAACCTGATTTCGATATAATTTTTCGGCTTAATAGACAAATGTTAGGCTGTTTTTCCTTAAATATTTCCAAGTGGACAAAAATTAGGCTGTTAATTTCAGGAGTTTTACACTTTCAAAAAAGCATCAATAAACTTCATT
>JAQICB010000106.1 GCA_027858745.1 Bacteroidales bacterium | reverse complement strand
TGGATGAATTCTGTTATAAGTTCAATCGCAGATACTTTAAAGAAGCCTTATTTGGTAGGCTTTTAGTGGCTGCTGTTAGTAATAAAAATGAATTTAGGTACAAACACGGATAATCATAAAGCATAATATGTAAAAACTATGCATTAAACATTGGAATAACTTTTTTAATTGTTTCAAGGAAATAATCTATTTCTTCAATTGAATTGTAAAGACCAAATGAAATTCGTACCGTTCCCGGGATATTGTAAAATTGCATAATAGGTTCGGTACAATGTGTGCCGGTGCGTATTGCAATTCCTTGTTTGTCGAGAATCATACCGATATCTGCAGGGTGTGCATTATCTACCATAAAAGAAAGTGCCCCGGCCTTAACAAGAGATGTGCCAATTATTTGAATATGCTGCATATCTGTTATTTTCTGCAAGGCATACTGCATCAATTCGTGTTCGTGTTGAGCTATGCGAGCGACACCAATTTCTGACAGATACTCTAAAGCAACTGATAAGGCATACGCACCAACATAATTTGTTGTTCCAGCTTCAAATTTAAAAGGCAACACATTATATGTGGTTTTTTCGAGAGTAACCGTTTCTATCATATCACCCCCACTTTGATAAGGAGGCATTTTTTCCAAATATTCTTCTTTTGCCCACAACACACCTATTCCGTTGGGTGCATACACTTTATGACCAGAAAACACAAAAAAATCGCAGCCAATTTTTTGCACATTTATTGGTGTGTGCTGAATAGATTGGGAACCGTCAACTAAAACCGGCACATCATAACTATGTGCTATGTCGATAATTTCCTCTATAGGGTTTATTGTTCCCAGCGTATTGGATACATGAACAATCGAAACTAATTTTGTTTTTTCAGAAAGCAATCCTCGATAGACCGCCATATCAAGAACCCCATCGTCGGTAAAGGGAATAATTCGCAGTTTTGCCTGTTTTTTTTCACATAAAATTTGCCAAGGAACCAAATTAGAATGATGTTCCATAGCTGAAATAATAATTTCATCACCTTCATGTATGGCAATTTCGCCAAAGGATGAGGCAACAAGATTAATTGATTCAGTCGCCCCTTTCGTAAAAATCACTTCTTCCTTTTTAGGAGCATTTATAAATTGTTGCACTATCGTACGTGCATTTTCATACATGTCAGTAGACAACCGACTTAATGTATGTATACCACGATGAATATTACTATTTGTATGAGTGTATGAATACACAATTGCATCTATAACACACTGAGGTTTTTGTGTTGTAGCAGCCGAGTCAAAGTATATATAATCATGATTGTGTACTTTCTGGGAAAGTATCGGAAAATCATTCTTTATTTTATCTATTGGATACATATCTTATCGTTTTAGGCAAATATAATAAAACAAGTAGTTTTATTATAGTCAAAAAAAATAAAACTGAAATACACGAACATTTTTTATATTTGCAGAAAAAAGAACTATTTAATATGAACAGACATTCAAAAAAGAACAGAAAAACCCTTAGATATATTCTTATAATAATCACCCTTCTGATTATTATTTTTTCGTGGAAAACCTATTCCATAATCTTTCGGACGAATATTTCATTACCAGAATCAACGTACGATTTCACGATACCTTCTCAGTCTACACTCAATTCGGTAAGCACAAAACTTTCGGACGAAGTGTCTGTTCGCAACATACACGACTTTACATTATTAGCACAATTCCTCAATCTCGACAGTCACATTTACCCGGGATTATACACTTTGCACGACAATATGAGTAATAAAGATATCATATTATTATTTCGTTCGGGAAAACGAAAAAGTGTACGATTGCAAATACCGTTTAGTCGTTTTGCACGCGACATTATACAAGACATAGCCCCCTTAATTGAGGCTAAATATGATGACTTAATGAAGCTATTAACTACTGAATCATATATTGATTCTTTAGGTTTTAGCAGATATACCATTATCAGTATGTTTTTACAAGACACATATTTTTTCCATTGGAACACATCTGCCCGAGAATTTTTTGAACGTATGAACAAAGAACATCATATTTTTTGGAATACCGAACGATTACAGAAAGCACAAAAAATTGGGCTTACTCCTACAGAAGTAACGACACTGGCTTCGATTGTTGAACAAGAAACAAATCAAAACATCGAGAAACCGCGAATTGCAGGTGTATACCTCAACCGATTACGAATTAATATGCCACTTCAAGCAGACCCAACAGTAAAATATGCTATAGGTGATTTTGAACTCAAACGGATACGCTCTAAACATACAGCTATAGATTCCCGTTACAACACATACAAATACACTGGGTTACCCCCCGGACCTATTTGTACCCCAAGCAAAACAAGTATTGATGCGGTGTTAAACTATGAAACACATTCATATCTTTATTTTTGTGCAAAACCCGATTATTCGGGCTTACATGCATTCGCAAAAAATTACCCCGAACATCTACGAAATGCACGAAAATACCAAAGATGGCTGAATCAGGAAGGATATTAACCTCAGGTTATTAATTCAGATTGAATAAAATCATCCGCCTTCTTAACCTGAGTTCGACGTAATTTTTCGAGTTCAGGTTGATATAAAAAGCTGTTTATCAAGGCAAATTATTGAATAATAGCGAGCTGTTATTTCATTATTTTTAATTAAATCTCACTATTTATAAGCGTTCTGAATCTAAAAAATTATATCAAACTCAGGTTCTTAGTATGCCACATACCCTTGCCCAAACATATTTAAAAAACCATACAGCATATTGAATCTGTAATAAATTAAAACCCCACACATTGTTTTATTGAAACCATGTGTGGGGTTTTTATCATTTATATGTCCTGATAAATAATTATTCTCTACCAGTCTCCTCCATCATCATAATCATCTTCGTAATCGTCATATCCTTCATCTGCATTTTCTTCGGCATTGCTCTCACCACTGCCCTCAATATTAGTTTCAGGCGTTCCCTCTTCTGTTTGTGGAGCATCGTCAGTTTGTGGAGCATCGTCGTCTTGTGCACTAGGTTCCGGCACTCCTGGAATAGGTATTTGCGGAGGAGCAGTATTAGTATACCCTTCTCCCGATTCGAATTTGCCCACAAAGTTGTTTTTAACCGCAACCGAAGATAAATGATATTTGTATTGTGCCTCACGACGAGAGACATTCATTATTCTATCTTTCTCTTTAACTGCCTCAAGCTCGAGGTTGAAATCATTTTCAGAAGACACAAATTGCATTGCTTCTCTATCGTAATGAAAGAAGAACCATTTTTCGCCAAATTTAAAATAGATAGTCAACATATCTCCGGCATACAATTTTGCAATCTCAACATAGCCGTCAACTTTCTTGTTGATTACCTTGCCCAGAATACTATATATTTCTAACTGTCCCACAGAACGATACGCAGACGCAACAGTATCCCACACAAAATCAACATCAGAAAATATGAGAGAGCGTTCTAATTCTTCCGGAGATTTTCGTATCTCACCATACAACTGCAATTCAGATTGGATTTCTTGTGCAGCTTCATCGCCTAACATTTCGGTAATACCTTTTTTGAACGATTCCGAATTCACATCAGATTGAGCAACCACGGGACTATTTATAAGAGTATCGGCAACAGAACCTAAAATTTTCGAATCAAACATAAAATCAAGGGTCAAGAATGTTTCCATTGTTACACGATTTGACCGAATATTATGATTTATCGTACCATAGGCATCAACATTTACTTGACCAAGATCTGCTGCAAAATTCAATGCTCCCTCACCATATGTGGTACAGAATGATTTATGATAGGTCAACAAATTACCTTGTAAAGCATTATTTTGAATTTTCTCTTTCGATCCAATTTTATATCGACTATCATTTTTATCAAAAAACAAATACCCCGACGCATCAACAACACGTGCATCATACTCCGATTTCATAGGCGATAAAAATGCAGTATAAAAATGAGTTGGTCTGTTATTAATATAAATAGATATACCTAATGTATCATCATTACGAGATACCGGTTTTTGCGATATTGGGATATAAATTTCATCCGGATTTATTTCACTATCGAATCGGAACCAATGCGGTTCAATTTCAGCACACTCATTTACAATAAGAGCTGTTCCGGTAAAGGATAGATACTCACGCCATGCGTTCATCTGCACATCACCATAATAGTTATAATTAGGAGAAAGCGTAAACTCATCACTTTCCGCTATTCGTCCGGTAGCATATGTTCTATAGACACTATCAACACCAATGTAGGAGAACAATACTGTTTGTTTTTGTTTTGTTTCGTCAATATAATCATAATAACCACTACCGGAGTAGTCGAGTTTACCATTAACATTAAATGTTGCATCGTAAATTTTATGATATTGATTTTCTCGGTTTGCCACAAAAGTCGCATTTCGAATTGTTCTCATATCAGCCTCTTTTCGAATTTGAATAATACTATCCTGATGAGGAAAAATTCGAGAATCAGCAACATCAATATGAGGTACTTTATATGCATCAATTATATGATTATTCAAATCATATTTTGCATACGGAGCTTGAAAATTAATGGTATCCTGACTCATTAAGCGAGAATAGAAGTGCAAACCTGCCGGCACATCTTGCGTTAATGCTTTCGGGTCACCCAACTCAATTTGTTTGGTTACCATATCCCAGGTAAATTGATTCAAGTAACAGATATATTTATTTTGTGGAAATTTAACGATAGTTAAATCATCGTTTGCCTTAAAGTTTGCCTTTTTCGTTTCAAAATTCACGTAGGTCTTAACGTTTTCTGTCTGAAACGCCATATCTTCGAGTTTTCCGCCCGACGATAAATCAAAACTTGAATGATCGGCAAGCACCTCTTTTTCCTTAAAATTATATTCTTTCGAATTCAGAACCGCCTCACTAAAGACATATCGGCCCCATCCTGATAAGCCGGTAGGTGTATAAATCAAACCACCGGTAAGGAATGTGGTATCGCCATACATTTTGAATGCCTTCCCGGTTTCTTCAGAAACCCATCGGTCTTCATACGGCATCCAGGTAATATTAATTTGTTCACCGTTCACTTCAGGATATTCGGCACCTTGCGATTTCGAACGTCGTTCTATATGATATTTATCAGCCAATCCTTTTGCCGAATCGGGGAAAAAAGTAATTCCTTGTGAAGATTCAGCAAAGGTGTTTAAGTAATCAATTCGACCAAATCCGCGAAGCCCCTTAAAACTTAAATTAATAGTATCGGTAAATGTACCCTTCCCTTTGTAAACAGGATATCCTCCCGCACCAGTAACACGAGTGAAACCAAAAGAATAATCTTGTTGCACCACAATTTTCTCACGCATAGTTTCAAAAATGTCGGCAGACTTAAACTCACCATCAAAAAACAGCCCTTCAGTAGAAAAACTATTGATACTATCAATCACATACGGATCGACCTTAAAGTAGAAATCTTCTCGTTCATATACACCTTTATATATAGCAGGATAATCATAATACACAAAAGAGTGCTTTTTACTATCGAAAATAGGATATTCAGGAAAATCTTTCACCGAAGATTTATTATCCGGATCATCAATAAGAATTTCACCGGTCACATTCTGAATTGCATTTTTAATGTTAACAAGAGGTTGAATTCCATATTCATTTACCTTAAACGTTCGAACTTTTATTTTAAGCGAATCAACATTTTTCAAACCAATTTTAAAGTCCTCATAATTAAAGTCAAATCCACGTCCGTAATACGTAAACAGACCCGATTCTATAATTCCATCAAAGGTAAAATTTCTATTTTTGGTCATGGTAATTTGACTACCGCGAGGATAGAAAATCACATTTTGCGAGTCACTTACCTGAATTTCAGACACCCCATTCATTTCAAGATCAAATGTTGATAAATCTAACAATCCATTATGCAAATCTCGCACATCATGTTCCGAATTAAACCGAATAACGTCATAATCAATTTGCCCCATACGCGAACGAATAAATTTTTCGACTTTAGGGCTAATTTCAATTGTCTTATCGTCCACATCATAATCGATAAAACCCTTATAAAATAAATTCAAACACATTTGTTCAACCGCGACCGGCTGAATGCGAAGGTAATTCGAAAAATCTATTAAGGTAAACTGCTTCGAACCCATTTGTTTTTCCATCTTCACCAAGGCAATCAAAGGATGCGTTCTGTCATACATTCCCAATTCATTAAAAAGAGCAGCTCTAAAATAATTTACTGACTCAAAACTAGCTTTATTAACCGAAGAACCTTCCATCCCTCCCATTTTCATGGTTAGCTCATTAATATTCCATGTAAGCTGTGGAAAATCCATACTAATTTGATGATAGGAATTCGTATACAAAGCACGCGACAAGTTCTCGGAATCTTCATTACGAATAAGTGCCAATTGAGATTTCGGGACATTATACCGGAATAACAAACCGGGATGATAAATAGAATCTTGTGCGATATAAATACTAATTTCCGTATTTCTCCCAATAACATCTTTCGGGTTAAAAATAAAATCTTCTGAACGACAGAATACAATAGTAGAATCACCTCGTTCGAACCGAAGGGTCGCCGGATTTTCTTTTGTACCGGAACCAATAACACGAGCCCCATACATAGACAAACCACCTTTATAATTAATGCCGGGATAAATATCTTGAATCTCAAAAATTTGCTGATACGATTCAAACCGAGGATAAGAAACACTCTTAGGATCTCTCACGTGTACTGTTTTTTCGGAAAGATGCCCTAACAGAGGTTCATCAAAATAATTCTTATTAGTAAACGAAACAGAATCAGCCTCATAGTTACTCTTTTTCATATTAATCTCATAACTTGACAAATCGGCAAACACAGCCTCACTATTAAAACCGGCACGTTCCCAACTCACTTTTCCGCTTTCTCCAATCCACAAACTTTCGAAAGGCAAATAATACCCGGCAGCTTGATATAAAATAAATTCATTTCCGGCAGATTCACAAATCAAATCGGTTGGTGGAAACGTAATTCGTACTTCATGATTTTCTTCATTGTATGAATATTCAAATGCACGAAGTCGAGCAGCTCGCCAAGTTGAAGATGAAGATTCATATAATTTGTTATCCTGTAATAATATAATAGAACTTTGCAAAAAACGATCGGTTGCATTCATTCCTTTATTAAGAACAACATACTGTAATGCTTGATCCCACTCATAATAACTCGGCATACTGTGTTCGGTCTCAAAAAACAAGCGAACAGCTGTGAGATAGTGAAAAAAGTGAGGAAAAGCTCGTCCATGTTTTGATAATAACACATTTGACGTAGCAACAATGCGTTTATGCTCCTCATCAGAAACAGCACCCGACTCCCAATATTTTTCTAAATCTTTATGAAATTTATTTAATTCTTTTGATTTTGATGAATTACTAAATACTTCATCTAACTGTTCAAAAAACAATTCTCTATTTTCAGCAAACTCTTTCACCTGAGAAAACCCGGAAAGTGAAATAACAAATATTAAAAATAAAACCGTACCTCGCTTAAAATTTACCATAATAATTACTCTTTTGAAAAAACTGTTATTGTCCAATTATTTTTAGTGTTGAAATATACAAATTTTAATTTATTCAACAATGCCTGTTCAGAAATTATAGCTATATCTTTTTCATAAAAACCACTCATAATGAGCAATCCGCCTGATTTCAAAGATTTTGCTATTTTTTTCATGTGTGTGGTCAATACATTTCTATTTATATTAGCAAGCATAATATCATACGTATCGCACAAAACCGACACATCCCCGTGTGAAACGGTAATATTGTTCACCGTATTGAGTTTGGCATTTTCTATGGTGTTTTCATAACATATCTCATCATTGTCGAATGCAAAGACTGAACGAGCACCGCACATTGATGCCAATATCCCCAGAACACCGGTTCCACAACCACAATCAGCAACTGTTTTCCCGACCAAATCTAATTGCGACAGGTATTGTAAAATAAGATATGTGGTTTCGTGATGTCCGGTACCAAAAGACATTTTGGGTTCTATGGTAACGGAATAATCAAAGCCTTCGAAACTATCGTGAAATGGTGCTCGCACAACACAAAAAGAGTCGACAAACACCGGTTGAAAATGCGATTCCCATTCTTTGTTCCAATTGGTATAGGGAATGATTTTTTTCTCGAATTCACACTCACCAAGAATGGCTGTTATCAATTCAATAGTATCGTTAAATTGCACCTCATCAAATTTCGTTTCTTGTATATAGCAAGAGACAATGCGATTGGCTTCCGTAAAACTATCAAATCCTATTTCAGATAAATAGGCTACTATTATATCATTTGCATAGGCTTGTTTGCCTTGAACATTTATCTGTATTTCGATATAGTTTTTATTCATTAGTTTATTTAATTTCTGTCTTGTTGCTCAAAATTCTATCTTCATATGAAGCTCTACGAAAAAATCACCTTAAAACCAGAGTTCAATATAATTTTTTAGGTTCATAACGCTTATAAATAGTAAAGTTCAATCAAAAATAATGAAATAATAACGGCTTTTTATATCAACCGAGGACAAAGGACGAGCTCAGCGGAGCTAATCTGAACTCGAAAAATTACGTCGAACTCAGGTTTAAAGTTTTCAGTACAAAAAAAAGCAGAGAATAATCTCTGCTTTTATATACTATTTTATCTATTCTTCATTCTTAGTATGAAGTAATAATTGCATTGAAATCTTCGGCTTTAAGCGAAGCACCGCCAATAAGACCACCGTCTACATCAGGATTTGCAAATAATTCTTTCGCATTTTTAGCATTACAACTTCCACCATATAAAATAGAAATTTCATCAGCAACATCTTGTCCAAATTTCGCAGCAATAGCGTCACGAATAGTTTTGTGTATTTCTTGTGCTTGTTCAGTTGTAGCTGTTTTCCCTGTACCAATTGCCCATATTGGTTCGTATGCAAGAATCAATTTTTTGAACTCTTCTACCGGCAAGGTAAAAATAGTTTCTTGCAACTGCTTAATTACATACTCATTTTGTGTACCAGCCTCGCGAATTTCTAAAGGCTCGCCACAACAATAAATTGGTGTCAATTTGTTTTCTAACACTAAAGCTAATTTTTTATTGAGTATCTCACTTGTTTCTCCATAATACTCACGTCGTTCGCTATGTCCTAAAATCACATATTTTGCACCTGTTGACGCTATCATTTCGGCAGACACCTCACCGGTGAATGCACCTTTAGGCTCTGCTGCACAGTTTTGTGCCGAAACAGAAACAGCAGGGTTCGTTACTGTTTTTGCAACCTCTGTAATATGCACAAACGGTGTTCCTAATACAACCACCACATCATCTACAGATACAATATCATTAACCTCTTTTGCAAGAGCAATACCTTCTTGCAAATTTGTATTACATTTCCAATTTCCTGCAACTACTTTTTTTCTCATATTATTTATATTTATTAATTATTAATTACATTTTTTTCAAATTCCTCAACAGAAGGAATATTTCTATAATGCCATTTACCTAAAATAACACCGTTTTTCAACAATACAATACCGGGATTGGCTCGTACAATAGTTTTAAATGGAATATCATCACCATCTAAAAATGTGAATTGGGTATTCGTTTCTTTTTTAAACTTGTGCACCTCATCATCTAAACTTGAGGTTGCGCCATAAAAAGCATAGCCATTTTCCGATGCCCATAAATGAATCATATTTATTCGTTTCATAGCGTCTTTATTGGTTGTTTTGATGTCGTAAGCAACTATCAAAAACACATAATTCGTGTCAGAAATAATATCGCAGGTACGTTCTTCGGAATTTTTGCTAAACAAAAAATTATCAACTTTATACACATCTTGCCCGGGGAATAAAGAATCAAGACTATAATTTTTATTATCAATTTCAACTTCGCGAACCGGTTTTTCTACATCAAATTCCCACTCAGGAGATTGAGGATAATCGGTCGAAATATTAAATTCTTTTCGCTTACCTGTTTTTGTATTAACAAATTCTGCATACAATATTTTTTCAACAGAATTCTGCAATCCATCAGTACAGTTTGCACTCACTAATTTAGTACCGATTTTGTACGGTCTAAAATCTATTGGAGGCAAATTTCGTAAAGCATACACCGACAATAACAACGATATAATCACCAAAAAAACAACAAGCTTTCCGGTTTTTACATATGTTATAAGATTAGGAAATGATTTTCGTTTAAAGAAGATAAATACAATCGGCAGAAGAATTATCAGATTTTTCACAAATGTTTGCCAGTTTGTTAAAATCAACGCATCGCCAAAACAGCCACAATCATGCACCAATTCGGCACCTGTAATATTCTCTTGCAAAGCAAGGTATAAAGTTATCGGGGTAAAACCAAGCATAAATAAAAGAGCAAGCAAAGTCGATATTTTTGGAAAAATTTTGAACAACAACATCAAGCCAACAACTAATTCTATGGTACTCAAAATGATTCCGAAGGTCAAGGCTGTCGGCTCCAGAAAATCAAGCCCCCAGGCAGAAAAATAATCGATAAATTTATATTTAGAACCAAGAGGATCAACCGCTTTCACAAAACCGGAAAAAATAAATACTATCCCCGAAAAAATTCGGGCAGCATGCAGGGTATATTTCTGTTTATTAAAAATAAAAGCAAAGCTGACAGATGCTATGAGAAGCATACCAAGAAAAACCCACAACTTCCCCCAAATTGCATCTTCAAAATTAGAAAAGGATTTAAATAAAAAAAGTGAAATAAAAACACCTATTAATCCTAAAACATGAAATATTCTTTTTTTTGCTTCCATACGATTAGATTTTATTTATTAATACTTTCTTCCAACACAAGTTTAATGAGAGCAAACACAGAATAATTAATCATGTCATAATAATTGGCATCAATTCCTTCAGAAATTTTTGTTTTGCCCTTATTATCTTCAATCTGCTTTGTCCTGTGCACTTTCATAAGAATCAGGTCAGTATATGAACTCACTCTCATAGATCGCCATGCTTCGCCATAATCGTGATTCTTATCTAACATAAGACTTTGTGCTTTATCAAAATATGTTGAATAGAAACGTATAGTTTTTTGTTTTTCCAACTCCACAGGCTCATCATCCGGTAATTCCAACTGGATTAAGCCAATTATACCATAATTTACTATGCCAATAAACTCAGAAATAGCACCTTCATCTACCTTCGATTCACCGGCAAGGTCAATACTTTTAATTCTCTGAGCTTTTATAAAAATCTGATCAGTAACGGATTCGGGGCGCATTATTCGCCACGCAGTACCATAATCATCATATTTTTTCTCAAAAATATCTACACATATTTTTTTAACAGATTTAAACTGTTCCTCAGTTTTACCCATGTTACTGATTTTTTTCCTTTTTTTGTACAAAAATAAAAATATATTAGATATATTGATTTGATAAAGAGAAAAAATAATAATAAAATGCCAAAGCATATTAATTTCAACTCACTAAAAAGTCCTGTCATCATGGGAATTGTAAACATTACCCCCGATTCATTTTATGATGGTGGTAAACATACCTGCGAAAAAGAACTATTACAACACGTCGAGAAAATGCTTCGTGAGGGGGCAGATATTATAGATATAGGTGCATATTCATCGAGACCCGGAGCTGATTCTATAGATGAAAACGAAGAATGTGAACGTCTCAAAAAAAATTGTATTGCTATTCGAAAAAACTACCCACACATTCCTATTTCAATTGACAGTTTTCGCAGCTCGGTTATCAAAAAAATATATGAAGCAATTGGTCCGATAATCGTAAATGACATTTCGGGCGGAAATTTTGATTCTGAAATGATTAAAACCTGCGGAAAATTGCAATTACCATACATTTGCATGCATATGAGAGGAACTCCCCAAACGATGCAAAACCATACAGAATATTCAAATATTCTCGCAGAGATTAAAGATTTTTTTCAAGAAAAAATAAAACAGGCTCAAGCATATTCAGTCCCTCATATCATACTCGATCCCGGATTGGGATTTAGCAAAACACTGGAGCAAAATTATTTTGTGTTACGTAATATTGATTATTTCAAATCATTACAAAAGCCCATTCTTATAGGTGTTTCACGAAAATCCATGATATACAAAAAATTAAATTGCACGCCACATGAAGCACTTAATGGCACAAGTGTTTTGCATACAATTAGTGTTTTAAACGGTGCTTCTATTCTCCGCGTTCATGATGTGAAAGAAGCAAAAGAAAGTATTATTCTGACACAAGAAATATTGAACCAAAAAATTATTTTGTAAAAATTAGATGTTTTTTTGCAAAAAATATTTGAATTGAAAAATTAAGTTTTATCTTTGCAGCCATTTAAATCGAAGGAAATAAAATTTATATACGATGAATTTATTAGACGAAGTAAAAAAAGAAATTACAGAAAAAAAAGACTGGCCTGAGTTTAAAAGTGGTGACACAATTACTGTTCACTATAAAATTAAAGAGGGTGAAAAAGAACGTATTCAGCTTTTCCGTGGAGTAGTTTTACAACGCAGAAATGAAAATGATACTGAAACATTTACTATTCGCAAAATGTCTGGTAATGTTGGTGTTGAACGTATTATTCCGGTAAATTCACCAATGATTGAAAAAATTGAAGTGAATAAAAAAGGTAAAGTTCGACGAGCACGTATTTTCTACATACGCGAACTTACCGGTAAAAAAGCACGTATTAAAGAAAAAAGATACTAATAGTATAGTTATCTATTCAAAATAGAGAAAAGCCATATACAAAAAATGTATATGGCTTTTTTTATGTCATTTTTTACTACTTTTGATAAAAAAAATTAGGTATGGCACTCATTAAATCAGTGAGAGGATTTACTCCTCAGATAGGAAAAAATTGTTTTTTTGCAGAAAATGCAACAATTATTGGAGATGTACAAATTGGTAACGATTGCAGTGTGTGGTTTAATGCGGTAATTCGAGGTGATGTTAATTCAATTTCTATTGGCAATAAAGTCAACATTCAGGATGGTGCCGTTCTTCACACATTATATCAAAAAACAAAAATACGTATTGGCAACAATGTTTCAATCGGACATAATGTAACGATTCATGGTGCCATTATACAGAATTATGTGTTGGTTGGTATGGGAGCAACTATTTTGGATGATGCGGTTATTAATGAAAACACAATTATTGCAGCAAATTCTCTCGTGCGAAGTGGCGAAATTCTCGAACCAAACAGTATTTATGCAGGAGTTCCGGCAAAAAAAGTGAAAGATATTGACCCCGATCAAACCCGCGAAATGATTATTGGTATTTCAGAGAATTATTTGATGTATTCCGGCTGGTACAAATAAGAATGAATACGTTTCTTATGGGTAGGGTTATTTTAAACCTGAGTTCGACGTAATTTTTCGAGTTCAGATTAGCTCCGCTGAGCTCGTCCTTTGTCCTCGGTTGATATAAAAAGCTGTTTTTCTGCGTTAAATTATATCGAACTCAGGTTTTAAGCGTTTAATTGACCGATTTCTATCCACAACTTTGAGACTTTGTACATAGAAAAACTACAATGAAATCTTTTGAGAAGAAATCGGCTCACCAATAAAGGTGCTGCCAATTGCATTAAAATGCTCACAACTGTCGGTTGTGTAAAAAACACGTTTTCTCTCTTGTAATAAAGATTGCTCAATCTCCTGATGTCGATTTAAATACCGGTGTAAACTTTGAGCAACAATATGTCCTTGATTAATTACACGCACTCCCGCCGGCACAAATTCTTGTATTTTAGACAGAAGCAATGGATAATGAGTGCAGCCTAAAAGCACACTATCAATTGAATTATTTTGAGAAAACAATGCTGCTATTTCTTTTTTAACAAAGAAATCGGCTCCCTCAGATTCTGCTTCACCATTTTCCACGAGTGGGACCCACATTGGACACGCCTGTGATGTTACCGAAATATCGGGGGAAAATTTTCGAATCTCAATTTCATACGATTGAGAATTCACCGTTCCTTTTGTTGCAAAAATACCAAGATTCTTATTATGAGTAAAAGAGTCTGCCTGCTCTGTACAGGGACGAATGACACCAAGCACTCGTTTTTCGGGCGCAAGTAATGGTAAATCGTGTTGTTGAATACTTCGTAATGCTTTTGCAGAAGCAGTATTACAGGCAATAATAATTAGACTACAATCGAGATCGAATAATTTCCGCACCGCTTCGAGAGTATACTTATACACTGTTTCGAATGAACGAGTTCCATAAGGAGCGCGAGCATTATCGCCGAGATATACATAATTATATTGCGGAGCAACAGACAGAATTTCTTTAAGAATAGTTAAACCGCCATATCCGGAATCGAATATTCCGATATTATATGTTGATTGAGGTAACATACTAAAAAAAATGCCTCTTTTGAGGCATTTATATTTATTCGACTATACCAAGATGTTTTTTTACTAGTGGCAAAATATCATCACTTTTTCCGGAGAAATATAATACCTGACTACCTTTACTCACATCAAACACATAAACATATCCTTTTTCTAGGGCAACAGCTTGAATAGCTTGTTGTGCTTTTTCAATAACCGGATTTAATAATGCTTCCCGTCTTTGCATTAATTTTTCTTCAGCATTTGTTTGATATTGTTGAATTCGTTTTTGTTGTGACATCAACTCTTCTTCTAACATTTGTCTACCCATATCACTTAAAGTATCATAACTTTTTTGAGCATTCATATATTTTTGATTCAACTCAACACTCATTTCTTCTATCATATTCTGAGCTTCTTTATACTCTTTTTGTAAAGCATTAAGAGCTTCTTGTTTTTCAGGCATTGCTTCTACTAATTTTTCAAAATCGACATGAGCAAATTTTTGATTTTGCGCATAGCTTACTCCTGAAATAAAGAAAAAAACGATAATTAGTTTGATAATGTTTTTCATAATTTTTGGTTTTATTATTTACGTTTTGATTATAAATTAATTTTTACAAAAATAACTATTATTTTATATATCCCAATTTTTTTAAGATTTCATCACTCATATCATATTTATTATCTGAGTAAATAATAGTCATCGTACTTGAAGCAGCATCAAAAATAAATGCATAATTTCCATCTTTGGCAAAGGTTTCAATTGCAGTAAAAACCTCTTCTTGAATCGGTTGGATCAGTTCTTTCTCTTTTTCAATTCGGTCACCCTCGGGACCAAAACGTCTTCTTTGCAATTCTTTTACCTCTTTTTCTTTTTCAATAATTTGTTGTTCACGCTTTGCTCTCATGTCGTTTGATAGCAAAACTTTATCAACTTGATATTGTTTATACATTTCATCTAACAAATCAATTTGTTTTTGAATTTCAAGTTGCCATTCTTTTGTTAATTTATCGAGCTGATCTTGAGCTTCTTTGTACGCCGGGATTTTATTCAACATATATTCCGTATCGACATACGCTGATCGTTGTGCTAAAGCAGCTACCGAAAAAAACAAAATACTAAGTAATACAATAAACTTTTTCATAATTTTTACATTTTACGTTTAACCTATAATTGTTGTCCAAGGACAAAACTTGGTTGCCATCCTCCAATTGGGATATTTGGATTAGAATCTGATCGGTCAAATCCATACCCGAAGTCAAATCCTAATAAGCCCATCATCGGTATAAAAACGCGAATACCAAAACCGGCACTTCGTTTTATATTGAATGGATTATAATTTTCAAATTCTGTCCACGCATTTCCACCCTCAGCAAATACTAAGCCATAAATGGTAGCTTCCGGTTTTAATGTGAGTGGGTATCGTAATTCGAGTGAAAATTTATTATACATATTACCGCCCTCATCGGGAGTTAATGCACTCGTTGAATACCCGCGAAGGGTTACGACATCGACACCATATTGGACAATATTGGACAAACCATCCCCCCCTACATCAAAACTTTCGAAAGGTGATTGAAAATTTCTGTCATAATATGCTAAAAACCCCATATTTATCTTGGTTTCTAACACTAATTTTTCTGCTAATTCAGTATACATTTTTGATTTGAATGTCCACTTATGATATTCTATCCACTTATATTTATCGTGTACCGATAAATTCTCTGAATCATCATTTCTAAAGTATGAATGTGGCGGTGTCAATTCAACTCTCACGGAAAACATAGAACCTCTTCGGGGATATAAAGGTTGATTAATAGAGTTTCGTCCAAAAGATGTACCGAGTGACACACTTCGACTGACAATGCTATCAGGAAATACTGCCGGTAAACCATACGAATATTGATTTAATTTATAGCGTTTCACACTCAAATCATGATATAATGTAAAATAATCATCCGGTTTTTTAAGGCTGCGTTGCATACCTACGGTAACACCGAGGGTTCGCCAATCACCAAAATTTTCACTTCCGCGTTCCTGACCATTTGCTCGAATTGAGTAATATGTAGACACACTCAAAGCATTTGGCTTTTTGCCTCCCAACCATGGTTCCATAAATGAAAAACTGAATGACTGATACCAACGAGGATTAACCGAAGCACTCAATGAAACCTGCTGACCATCGCCGGAAGGTATTGGTCGCCATTCTGATTTGTTAAACATATTGCGAGCCGAAAAATTATTCAAAACTAAACGTACCGACCCAACCACATACTGTCCACTCCAACCACCTGACAATTCAATTTGGTCATTTGATTTTTCTTTCAAGACATATTCTATATCAACCGTACCATCTTCCGGGTTTGGTTTGGGATTAATACCCATATTTTCAGGATCGAAATAACCTAACATCGCCAACTCTCTTTGAGTACGAATAATCTCTGCACGACTAAATAAAGAGCCCGGTTTTGTGCGAATTTCGCGATAAATAACATGATCATTCGTTTTGGTGTTACCTTTTACGATTACTCTATTGATAACAGCTTGTGGCCCTTCATAAATTCGTATTTGAATATCAACCGAATCACCCTCAACTTTTGTTTCAATGGGTTCTGCATTAAAAAATAAATATCCATTATCTAAATATACCGCACTTACTCCATCCATGCCAAAAATTCGTTCTTGCAAATATGCTTCATTATACACATCTCCCGACTCTATAGACAACAGAGCAGAAAGTAATTCAGTAGGATATTTTGAATTACCTAACCAGGTAATAGAACGGTAAAAGTATTTTTTTCCTTCATTAATGTCAATTTCTATTTTCAACAATGTTGAATCAATAAAATAGACAGTATCATGTTCTATCGAAGCATCTCTATATCCGTTTTCTTTATACTTTTCTATTATTTTATCTTTATCGTCTTCATATAATCTAGGAATATATTTTGAACGTTTCAAAATAAACCAAGCTTTTCGTTTCGTATTTTTCATCAAACGTCTCAACTTTGTTTCTTTAAACTCGGTATTACCGGTAAATGAAATTGATTCAATTTTCACCCGATCATGTTTCGTTATAGAAACATATACATTAGAGCGATTAAATTTAGCTGTATCAAGTTCTTCATTAATATTTACCTCAACATTAAAATATCCTTTTTCATAAAAATAGTCTTCTATCTTTTTACGAGCAATATTTTTTTTGTTTTCATTAACTTGCATATGCAAATTAAAATTAATTATTTCTCTCAAATCCTGCTCCTCACCTTTCTTAACACCCGTAAAAGTTAAAGAATTCAAACGTGCACGTTCTTTCAAATAAATGGTCAAATACACCTCATCGCCTTCAATTTTTGACGCATACACTTTCACATCTGAAAACAAATCTTGTTTCCATAATTTTGTAATAACATGAGAAATTTCCGGTCCCGGAATCTTTATTTTTTGTCCTACTCGTAGTCCGGTAGTTTTTAATATAGGTAAAGGTTGCAAAAACTCAATCCCTTCGACTTTTAATTCTGCTATAGTATATTCACGAGGCTCCATAAAAGACTTATCAATCTGAGCAAAAAGATTACAAGATGCAACACTAATTATCGTAACAAAAACAAAA
Source organism: Bacteroidales bacterium (assembly GCA_027858745.1). Classification (GTDB taxonomy): domain Bacteria; phylum Bacteroidota; class Bacteroidia; order Bacteroidales; family UBA1715; genus JAQICB01. Next base: position 45,376 of record JAQICB010000106.1, on the reverse strand, counting down.
ATTCTTTTTAAATACTTCATATGTATATTTTATACTAAAATTATTTATTATATCTTCCCAATTATGCACTCAAAACATATTTTACACCTGGCGTAATCGGGATTGTGTATTATTTATTCAACTGTTCTCCTGTCTTACCAAATCTTCTTTCACGCTTTTGAAAATCTACAATAGCTTTCAAAAAATCCTGGCGATTAAAATCGGGCCACAACACATCGGTAAAATAAAATTCGGTATATGCTAACTGCCATAACAGAAAATTACTTATTCTATATTCCCCACTTGTGCGTATTAATAATTCCGGATCGGGAATATTTTTTGTGCACAAAAATTGGGACACAACATGCTGATTAATATCTTTCACATTCATCTGAGAATCAAGACATTCTTGAGCTACAGATTTTACCATTTCAGTTATTTCCCAACGAGAACTATAACTGAGTGCAAGTATAAGAGTTAATCCTGTATTTTGCTGTAATTTTTTAATAGAATCTGCTAATTTCTTTCTTGTTTTTGGGGGAAGACTGTCGGTTTCACCAATAACTAACAAACGAATATTATTATCGTGTAGTTTTTTAATATACTTATTTAACATATTAACCAACAAATCCATTAATCCGGAAACTTCCGGTTGTGGTCGGTGCCAATTTTCGGTAGAAAAAGCATACAACGTCATATACGATATTTGTAGTTCAGCTGCTACTGTAACTATTTCATCAACGGTTTCTGCACCTTTTTGATGACCAACAAGTCGAGATTTAGACTTATTTTTTGCCCACCTTCCATTACCATCCATAATAATAGCGACATGGGATGGCAGTTTATTTTTATCTATTTCGTCTAAGTTCATATGGTTTTTTATAATATACAGGACAAGAACTTTGTGGATTGAGAAAACAAAATGACAACGATACCGATGCGATAGAATACCAATCTTTGGTATTATCGAAAGAGTATTGTTTGAAATTCTTATATCCTAATCCAGATGATTCCATTTTATCTAATCTATCGGTAAATGTTTTTCGAAACACCCACTCGACACTTAATTCTGTACGCGTTGCAATTCGAAATTTCATTCCTAATCCCATGGGAAAATTAAAAACTTGATACCATTCCAAATCATCTATAAAAAACATTGCTACCCCACCAATAACATAGGGAGACACATTTTTCTCGTCTCTATCGGGGTTTACTTCAAAAAAATTAAACTCACATACGGCAGAAAATTCATACAAATTATTATCACGAAATGAGTGCCCTCTATGGTATTGATATAAATTTTTAAAATCAGAATCAAAGCCTTTTAACTCACCATATGTAATAGCATATCGGGCAGAATAATGATAATTATACACTTGTTTTGCAAAAATTCCGCCGGAAATATGTGGCGAATAATATGCTTTTGTCATATTAACATCACCATTGTATTGTGAGGTGCCGACAAAAAAACCGATATTAAACTCCTTCGTTTGTGCACAAATATGCACAGCGGGAAGAATAATCAGCAAACATAGTAATAATCTTTTGGTTGATAAAAACATGATTGAGACAACTATTTCTTTATTTTTCAATGCAAAAATAATATTTTGCATGAAATAAGTTGCCAAATTAACGAGAGAAACACCGCAAAATTATTCAAATAGAAATTTATTTTTGAAAAGTAGGCCATCCGTTTCTATTTGCTTTCAACTTATAGTGAACTGTAATCATTGCAAACATATAGAAATCATTATCATACGGGTCTCCTCTTTGTTCGTTATAATATCCGTACGTAAGCCCTCCCTGAGGAGTTGGTCGCATATTACTTTCGTAGGCAGGATCTGCAAGTAATTTTGCTATATAATCGGGCACCACATTTTGATTGTCAGCTATTAAATCGGGACTTGCATACGTCGAACTCACGTCATCTAAATAATCGGTAAAAAGAAAGCGTGGTCCAACTTCAAAAGAAAAAGACCAGTATCTGTTCGCTAAATATTTCACCTGAAGTCCACATGGAATTGACATCGCAACACGAGAATACGGCTTACGTGTTTCCATAAAATTCTGTCCTTCTGTTCCTATAGGACGGAGATTAATCCATGTATCATCAATTTTTGCTTGCGGATTAAAATAGAAAACACCTACTCCCACAAAAGCATAAGTAACTAATTTCACAGCACGTCGTCCGCGAACACCTTTTAAATCATATCTGTGCCCGGAACGTTCTTGTCTAATTTTATACTCAATTCGCGTATGAAACTCATAAATAGGGCTTCGAAACGAAACATTGCGATAATTTCGGTAAAACTCTTCCGTATTTTCATCACTCCCGTGAATGAGACCAAACGTGAATGAAGCTTGTACCGCAAGTCGTTGTTGAATAAAATAACGACCGCCAATATGCCCGCCAATTCTTGTTGCTCCCCAATCAAGGTCGAGAATATTATTCTGACCAATACCATTATTCCCGCCTAACTCGCCGAGAAAAAATGAAGGACCAATACCACCGTTTATTTCATATCTATACCGAACCCAATCAGCCTGAGAGTGCCCCTTATAAGGATTTGATAAAAGAAAAAAACCTATAAGAAATAAAAATGTATATAATTTACTCATTAACAAAAAATTTACCGTAAAAATATAACCTATATTTAATTAAAACAAAAAAAAGTATAGTATTCTTACTTTCTTAAATCTAAACCCAAATTTAATTTTTTACGTAAGGTGTCAAAAAATGTTTCCGAATGCAACTGTATTGTATTAACATTAATAGTAGATTTTCTGATTTCTATACGTGGTTTCACATTAATTAACGAACTTTTATGATCGTTCGACAACAAAAAATTTGTATACTCCCCTTCTGCCTCAATAACAATTTTGCTTGAATCCGAAATTATAATCGGTCTCACACTTAATGTATGTGGTGCGATTGGCAATATAATAAACGAATTACTATTCGGGGCAATAATTGGACCGCCCAAACTTAAAGAATATCCGGTTGAACCGGTAGGTGTACTCACGATAACACCATCTGCCCAAAAAGAACAAAAATATGAATTATCGATAGATATATTAATTTTTATAAGTTTTAATATATTACTCTTTTGCAAAGATATTTCATTCAAGGCTACACCTTCAACAGTATCTGAATTTATTGGTAAAGAGTATGACAATAATGTGCGGGGTTGAATATCAAATCGTCGGGAAATAATATCTTGAATAACTGTTTGAATATTATTCGGCGTAACATCTGCCAGAAATCCGAGTTTTCCAAAATTAATTCCCAACATCGGTTTTTCGTATTGATAAAATAAATGAGCACATTTCAAAAACGTACCATCTCCACCTATACTAAAAATATAGTCGACTTCATATTCGTCTATACGAGAAAAGACCGGAAAATCGAAGGTGAAAGTTGTGGATTCTAAATGTGTATGAAATGATTTATAAATATAAATCTGAATATTATTCTCATGAATTAAATGCAATAAGGAATATATTGATTTAAAATGATTAGCAGAAATAGAAACTCCATATATTGCAACAGACAACATGTTTATATATTTAAATAATTCAATACTGACTCAATTCTATCTTTGTACATAGCGTGCAACTTATCGTAGCCTTCATAATACGTTTTTACAATATAATCAAACCGAGAAAATGTCTGCAAAATAGAACTTATTTCATGGGTATTTAGTTTTATGATAACATCCATACTTGTAGAATCTTCGCTAATATCAGTATACAAATTCAAGATTTTAGCATTATTTTCTTCAATAATACGAGAAATCTGACTTAAACTGTAGTCTTGAATTAAAACAGACAAAACAATAATAGCACCATTACTATGATATGAATAAAGATGTGTAAAAAATTTCATTAACTCATTCGCGGTTATTAAGCCTATATAATCATCAGCTTCTTCAACAACTGGAACACAGGAAATATTTTGGTTGAATACCAATTCGGAAACTTCAAAAACGTGCTGATGAGCGAACACTTTTATTGGACTAAATTTTTCGGGATGTTTTCCCAAAATAGTACCATTATGTGCCATATATATATCTTCTTCTGAAACTAAACCACATAACTTGTTGTTTTTTGAAACAACCGGTAAATGAAACAGCTTATTAGAACGCATACGTTCATAGGCCTCCTCTTCGGTCATAGTATCCTTAAGAGGTTGTATTGTATCAACAAGAAGTGTTCGTGCTATCATAATTATAATTAAAGATACAAATAAAACAAAAAAATCAACTGTTTATAAAAAGATACAACTATTTTTTTAACTCAACAAGAATTATATTGTAAATTTACACGCTTAAAATTAAATTACAAACAGAATGACAGCATTAAGTGTAAACATAAATAAAATAGCATTAATTCGAAACTCACGAGGAGGCAACATGCCCAATGTTCTCCAAATTGCTCTTGATTGCGAAAAATATGGAGCACAAGGAATTACAGTTCATCCTCGTCCGGACGAGCGGCATATTCGATATGCTGATGTGCCTGAATTAAAACAACATATTTCTTCAGAATTGAATGTTGAAGGATACCCATCGGATTCATTTTTAAACATGGTTACCGCGGTAAAACCGGCACAAGTAACTCTTGTCCCCGACCCTCCTGAAGCTCTCACATCGAATACGGGATGGGATACCATAAAACATAAAGATTTTTTACAATCTGTCACAAAAAAACTACAGTCAGCGAATATTCGCGTCTCAATATTTGTTGACCCCAATATATCTTTTATAAAAAATGCTCGCGAACTGGGAGCTGATAGAATAGAGTTGTTTACCGAACCTTATGCTCTCCAATTTAATGAGGATAAAAATTCTGCGATTCAAAAATTCGCAGAAGCTTCCAAATTTGCACACTCCATTGGTCTGGGCATAAATGCCGGTCACGACTTAAATTTAGAAAATTTACACTTTTTTTATACAAACATTCCTTTTTTAGATGAAGTTTCAATCGGACATGCCTTAATTTCTGATGCCTTATATTTTGGATTAGAACACACAATCAAAATGTATCGTTCGCAATTACAATAAATCTTTACGGAAAGGAATCGTTTAATTACTTTTTTTTTGGTATACTTGTAATAATAAGATATATATTGAAAACATGCATAATAAAAAGTGTAATCATAACTTAATTTATTATCTATACCCCTCCAAAATAGGCGGGTGTAACTAAAAAAAAGAAAGAAAACATATGAAAAAGAAAAAAAAACATTCCCCGGCACAACAACAAGATCTTACTGCGAAAATACTACATATTTTTCGGTCATCTCCCCGAAAGCCCTATAATGTAAAACAAATAAGTTCTCGTCTGCACATTACCGACGAAGAAGGAAAAAATAAGATTAATCACACCCTCAATATTCTCAGTCAAAAAGAAGAAATTGAAGAGGTAAATGTAGGCAAGTATCGATTAAAATCACAATCGGGATATATAGTTGGGAAAGTTGACTCGACACCATACGGAACGGCATACATAATTTCTCCCGAAACCGAAGAAGACATCTTTATTGCACCACCAAACCTTCATCATGCACTTCATGGCGACACGGTAAAAGTATATTTATTTGCCCAAACATCTCGCAGAAGACCTGAAGGTGAGATTATTGAAATTTTAGAAAAAGGTCGTCGCGAATTTGTTGGCATTGTTGAAAAAAACAATAAATATGCATTTGTCATTGTCGATAATAAAAAAGCACCTTATGATATTTTTGTATCGCACGACGATTTAGGCGGAGCACAAGATGGACAAAAAGTTGTTGTAAAAATTACAGAATGGCCGAAAAAAGCTAAAAATCCAATTGGAACAATTACAACTGTACTTGGTAATGTCGGCGATAATGAAACTGAAATGCACGCAATACTTGCAGAGTTTCAGCTACCATACAAATTTGCACAAGAAATAGAAGATGCTGCAAAATATATTCCTGAAGAAATTTCTAAATCGGAAATACAGTCGCGAAAAGATTTTCGAAACATTACCACATTTACAATAGACCCGCACGATGCGAAAGATTTTGATGATGCCTTATCTATTCAGTTTCTTGAAAACAACACCTATGAAATTGGGGTTCACATAGCAGATGTTACGCATTACATTACCGAAGATTCAAAACTGGAAAAAGAAGCTCAAGCACGAGCAACCTCAGTCTATTTAGTTGACCGTGTTGTGCCGATGCTCCCGGAAAAATTATCGAATAAAGTGTGTTCTCTTCGTCCAAACGAAGATAAGCTTACGTTTTCTGCCGTATTTACAATTAACGAAGATGCAGAAATTTTATCCGAATGGTTTGGCAGAACAATTATTAATTCTGACAAAAGGTTTTCATACGAAGATGCCCAACAAGTCATTGAAAATAAAGAGGGCGACCTTGCACAGGAATTAGAAATAATGAATACGCTTGCGAAAAAATTACGTGCAAAGCGATTTTCTAACGGTGCCATTGCTTTTGATCGAAAAGAAGTAAAATTTAATATAGACAAAGACGGAAAACCAATCAGTATTTACTATAAAGAATCGAAAGATGCAAACAAACTGATTGAGGAATTTATGTTACTTGCAAATAGAAAAGTAGCCGAATTTATCAGCAAGAAAAAAGGAAATCCAACGTTTGTGTATAGGATTCACGATAAACCGGATGAATTTAAATTAATGGATTTTTCAAATTTCATTAAAAAATTCGGATATAAAATTAATACTTCAGGCGACAGTGCAACATCAAAATCAATCAACAAACTTCTTGATGATATTAAGAACAAAAAAGAACAAAATGTTTTTGAAACGCTTGCCGTTCGTTCTATGGCAAAAGCTTCATATTCTACCGAAAATATTGGGCACTACGGCTTAGCCTTTGCTCACTACACTCACTTCACATCGCCCATCAGACGATATCCGGACATGATGGTGCACCGACTTCTCAATCGATATCTGCACGAACAAAAATCTGCTGATGTGACATTTTTTGAGGAATTATGTAAACACTCTTCAAGCCGAGAATTACTTGCATCTAATGCCGAGCGAGCATCTATTAAATACAAACAAGTAGAATGGATGAAAGATCATTTAGGAGAAGTTTTTGAAGGTGTTGTTTCGGGCGTAACTGAATGGGGAATGTTCGTTGAAATTAAGGAGAATTTATGTGAGGGGATGGTTTCTATTAGGGATTTAGACGACGATCAATATATTTTCGACGACAAAAATTACTGTCTGCGCGGCAAATTTCATAATCACATTTACACACTTGGTGACACTGTTACCATAAAAATTGTAAGGGCAGACTTAATCAAACGACAACTTGATTTTATATTAGCTGATGCTGATTCCGAAGAATAAACATACTATCTATCATGAAAAAAACAAAACAAATTCAAGATTCACTTCATAAATCAATAGAGAATTTATCTTCTCCTGAGTCGTACAATTCGGTTTACCATGAGCCCAACCACGGTTCGCCAATGCCATCGGTAAAAGAATTACATAAAATAGTAGATATTCTCCGGGAGGTTCTTTTTCCGGGATATTTTGGCAATGATGTGCTCAAAGAAGAAACTATTTCATATTATACCGGAGTAAATATTGACAAATTATACCAATCATTAACCATTCAAATTCGTCGAGGACTTTGTTTTGCATGCAGCAATGAACATTTTGACTACAGCAAATGTGAAGTGTGCGACAGTCAATCCGAAATATTTACAGCAGAATTTATTGAAACCTTACCGGAAATTCGTCGCCTTTTATCAACAGATATTCAAGCGGCTTATAATGGTGATCCTGCGGCAAAATCATATGGTGAAATTATATTTTGCTATCCGGTAATCAAAACACTGATTAACTACCGAATAGCTCATCAGCTTATTAAACTGGGGGTGCCCCTTATTCCGAGAATTATTTCCGAAATGGCTCATTCAGAAACGGGTATTGATATTCATCCGGAAGCTGAAATTGGCGAATATTTCACTATAGATCACGGAACCGGTGTTGTAATTGGTGCAACTTGTATTATTGGCAGACATGTTCAAATATATCAGGGGGTTACGCTTGGTGCAAAGAGCTTTCCATTGGACGAACATGGAAATCCGATTAAAGGTATTCCGCGGCATCCTATTGTTGAGGATAATGTTATCATTTATTCAAATGCAACAATATTGGGACGAATAACTATTGGAAAAGATGCTATTATTGGCGGTAACGTGTGGGTAACTAATGATGTGCCTGTCGGCGGAAGAATTGTTCAATCTAAAGCACGGTACGAAAAATTTGAATATGGTGCAGGGATTTAATTTTTCTGACGTGCTGTTCAAAATATACATCCTCGAATACATTATTGTACTGTGGTTCATATTTATCACATTCCTTGAAACCCGAGTTCGACGTAATTTTTCGAGTTCAGATTAGCTCCGCTGAGCTCGTCCTTTGTTCTCTGTTGATATAAAAAGCTGTTTATAAGCATTCTGAACCTAAAAAATTATATCGAACTCAGGTTTAAAGATGCTATCCCCAAAAGTGTATAAAATTCAAAATGCATTACAATACATTTTAAAATAAAAAAACCGAAATCTTACAAGACTTCGGTTTTTTAATTATATAATTATAAACCATTTTTATATAACCTTTCTACTTATTGCATTTTAAAACGTTTCTCAATATCAGATACATATCGTTTAAAGCGTTTATCAGTTTCAACAAGATTGTTGATTGTTTTACAGGCATGAAGAACCGTAGCGTGATCTTTTCCACCTATCTGAGCACCTATTGTTGCCAAAGAATTTTTCGTAAAACTTTTAGCAAAATACATAGCCACCTGACGAGATTGTACAATTTCGCGTTTGCGAGTTTTTGATTTTAATTGTTCTAACGGGATGCTAAAATACTCACAGACTGTTTTTTTGATAAAATCGATTGAAATATCTTGTTGGGTATTTTTAACTAATTTTTCGACAATATCTTTCGCTAAATCAACTGTGATTTCTTTATTATTGATTGTTGATTGAGCAAGTAATGATATCAAAATGCCCTCTAATTCTCGAATATTAGTTGAAATATGGTTTGCAACATACTCTAAAATTTCTTCATCAATATCAATACCGTCGGTATATGTTTTTCGTTTGAGTATTTCTAAACGCGTTTGAAAATCCGGTACCATTAATTCAGCAGAAAGTCCCCATTTAAAACGAGACAATAATCTATCTTCAATACCTTGAATTTCTACAGGAGGGCGATCAGATGTAAGAATTATTTGCTTGTTTTTTTGATGCAAATAATTAAATATTTGAAAAAAGGCATTTTGAGTACGCTCTTTTCCTGCAAACCATTGCACATCGTCAATAATAAGCACATCTATCATTTGATAAAAGTGCATAAAATCATTACGTTCATTTTTGATAGTTGCCTCAGCAAATTGACGTTGGAACGTATCTGCATCAAGATACAAAACTGTTTTTTTAGGAAACTTCTCTTTAATTTCAATACCAATAGCTTGCACCAAGTGAGACTTTCCAAGTCCCGGTTTACTATATATAAATAAGGGATTAAAATTAGTTTTTCCGCTATTTTGGGCAACAGTAAGACCGGCAGAACGAGCCAGTCGATTACATTCACCTTCAATAAAATTATCAAAAGAATAATTAGGATTTAACTGAGAATCTATATGAATATTTTTAATTCCGGGGATAATAAATGGGTTACGAATAATCTTATTATCGGAAGAATATGAAGGTTGGTGAAAGATTTTGTTGTTAAGATTCACATTTGACTTACCGGGCATTTGCACTGCTGTAGGAGTTTTCTCTGCTTGTGTTGGTTGCTCCATTATCACACTATACTCCAGTTTAGCTTCGGCACCTAAAACTTTGCGTAGAGTTTTACTTAACAAGTCTATGTAATGTGCCTCAATGTATTCATAATAAAAAGGACTAGGGACTTGAATTGTTAAAACATTATTGTCTATTTTCAATGGTTTAATTGGTTTAAACCATGTTTCAAATGATAATTTAGAATCTAAATTATCTTTAATAATGTCCAAACATTTCTCCCATAGAGTTTCGTGTTGTACCTCCATTGTATAATTTTAATAAGTGCGTTAATTAATTTTTCGATTTTTATTCTTCAACAAAAATGATGATAATTTTTTGAAAAAAAAACAGCTTTTAAACTTGCTTTTTAAAAAAAATATGTATGGATTTTAAAGTCAATCAGTTAAAAATTACACTTTTTGAAAAAAAAATAAAAAAATATTCAAAACACTAACATACAATGATTTACGAAGAAAAACAGGTGCAACATTGGTCAATATTGGGCTACGTGAGTATACGAATTTATTTTTTTGATTTTTTAGGGAAACTAATTAATGGAAATGAAACATACCGTTTCGGATTTTCATTGATATCTTGTAAAAGAGCATCTAATTTTTGAGAACTTGCTTCCAAATTATCATATAAATCTTTGTTTTGTATAAGTGCTCCCATCGATCCTTCACCTGCATTTATTTTTGCAATTATGCCATTTAATTCAGTCATCACACTATCTGTCAACATAATAGTCTCTTTTACATTAGATTGAGCCAAGGAATCGCTTATTGAGGCAAAACTCTCAATAATACGTCCTATTTCCTTATCTTTATCACTTACAACTTTGGTGATTTTCTCAACATGACTTAATGTTCGTTGAATATTTGTATTCCCATTGGTTAATATAGTATCGATAGTAACACTCGAATTATGAATTGCATCAACTGCCTTTTGAATTTTGATAAAGCTTTCCTTAAGGTGTTTTCCCGTACTTTCGTTAAGCACATATTTCACTTGCTCTATAGCAACAGATGTTTGTTCTATTAAATCTTCTGCTTGTTTTTTCAAAGGAGCCATTTGTAGTCTTACTTGATCTTGCAGACTACCTTCTATTTCACTCACAAAAAAATCACCCTCTTTCATTACTTCATAGACATTGTCTTCAGTATCGGGTAAAATTAAATCAACAGATTTTGTTCCCATTATATCGGAACTAAAAATGCGGGAAATTGTATATTCAGGTAATTGAATTGATTTATCAATTGTCATTTCTACCGTTAAACTCTCATATCGACTTGTGGTAAATGTAATGTCTGAAACCTGCCCGATTTTATGTCCGCGCATCAACACAGCTGCATTTTTCTGCAACCCGTCTGTTCGTTCATAATGGGCATAATATGTATTTGTTTGAGTGAATACATTTTTTCCTTTTAAGAAATTAAATCCCCAATAAAAAAACACCACTGTTAATACTACAATTAATCCTATTTTAATAATTTTATCTTTTTCCACGATATTTTTATTTTTACTGTGTTTGTTTTAATGCTTTCTGTAAATCTATACGTTTATTATTCTGCACAGCAACTATATATGCTGACGAGTACAGTTCTTGTATCCGAGAAAGTTCAGACTTTAGCTTTTCATAATCAGTTTCTTTGTGTACAAGATATTTATACACCTTATTTTCTTGCAATATAAAAACATTTTCTAAACCTTTAAAATTTTGCGGAATGGTTTCAATTTTATTTTTTGATGAAGCAATCTGAACAGAGAAAAACAATTGCTTAGTCGTGTCAATTACCAGAGCGTTTTGAATCATTTCTTGTTGATTAATAAATGCGGTATCAACATCAAAATTTGTTTTTCGCTCAATCATATTTTTATAATCACGAAAAGCACGAAATACAGCTGAAGCCATATATTCTTGCCCTAATTCAGTCATCAAAAATGCTTGTTCTACTTCGTTGGTAATAAATCCGGTTTCGATTAAAACACTCGGCATGGTGGTTTTCCACAACACAAGAAAGGGGGCAGAACGAACACCTCGGTCTCTGCGCCCTACTCGCTCTCTAAATTGATCTTGAACAAATGATGCTAAAGTTGCACTCAATTCCAAATTTGCACTCTGCATCATTGTATGTATTATAATTGCATCAGTATTTTGAGCAGACATTCCCTCATATCTGGTTTCATAATTATCTTCAATACTAATTACTTTATTCTCGAGTTTTGCAACTTCTAAATTTGCTTGCGACTTATGCAATCCCATGACCCAAGAATCGGCACCATATGCAGATTTATTTCTATTTGCATTTACGTGAATAGATATGAAAAGATCAGCATAATTTTTATTAGCTATATCTGCTCGCTTATGCAATTCGACAAACACATCGGTCGAACGAGTATAAATAACTTTTACATTGGGCAAATATTTCTCGATTAACTCACCTGTCTTTAGTGCTATCGCTAATGTAATATCTTTCTCTTTTGCTTTAGAACCGACAGCTCCCGGATCTTTTCCACCATGCCCAGCATCAATAACTACTGTTTTAATTTTATACGAATTTTCTTGTGCGACGCCACAAACAGAAAAAAACATTAAAAATAATACTTGTATACTATATAATATATGTTGTCGTTTATTCATTTCTCAAGTAAAAACTATATAATATTTACGAATAGTCTTCAGTTTTTAGTATATGATAAAAATTTCTAATTATTTTTGGCAACAAATTCTAACAATTTATTTTATTTACAAAAATAGCATTAAAACATTTGCAAATACTAAATAGAACATATTTTTTTATCATCATTCACATTTTCTGTTGCATGACAACTGTGTTTGCCCAAAACACAGATGGAATCATCGAACATGCAGACAGCCTTGCAGTGGATTCTATTCGTGTCGACACAATTGTTTCCATTGAACCTGCCGATTCGTCAAAGTCCAATCAGGCAATAGATGCACAAGTTATATATTCTTCAAACGATTCCATTATTTTTGATATTTCAAAAAAACATGTCATTTCGTTTGGTGAAGCACAGATTGAGTATGAATCTATCAAACTCAACTCCGATTTTATCAATATGGATTTATCAAAAAGTGAAATTTTCGCAAAAGGTTCAATCGATTCAACAAACACACAATTTGGCACCCCCTCCTACACCGACAATTCAAATGCGTTTGATTCGGACTCGATGAAATACAACTTTAAAACAAAAAAGGGTTTGGTCTATGATGTTATAACCGAAGAAGATGAAGCATATTTACACGGAAAAACCACGAAAATTTTCCCGAACAAAGAAATTCACATCAAACAAGGAAAATATACAACTTGCGATGCTGATCCCCCACATTTTTATATTCACATTACAAAAGGGAAATTAATACCGAATGACAAAATTCTTTTTGGTCCGGCATGGCTTATTATTGATGAAATACCAATTCCTCTTGTTATTCCTTTTGGTTTTTTTCCGAATAAAAAAGGACAAACAAACGGCATTTTAATACCGAAAGTCGGCGAAGAGGTTTCAAAAGGATTTTATTTTCGGGATATGGGTGTTTATTTAGGATTTAGTGATTACGTTGATCTCAGATGGACTGCCGATCTGTACACCTTAGGTTCATGGCGTACAAACCTTAGCTCATACTATAAAAAAAGATACACATTTAACGGTAACTTTTCAGTCTCATATTCAAGTTTAGTTTCCGATGAAATACAACAAACTCCTCAATTCAATGTTCGATGGACTCACTCACAAGACCCTAAATCTATGAATGGTGGCAATTTTAGTGCAAACGTAAATTACGGTTCGGCTGGGTTTGCACGTCAAAATTCCTTCAACGAGGAGGATATTTATAATAACCGTATCAGCTCAAGTATATCATACAGCAAACAATTTACGGGAACACCTTTTGGGTTTTCATCTTCTTTTTTACATAACCAAAACAACATTGACAGTATCATTTCGCTTACTATTCCACAACTTAATTGGAACATGAATTCAATTACGCCGTTTACCTCAAAAAAATCAAAACAACGATTTTACAATAAAATTACCATTTCGTATAATGGGGAAATGCAAAACTCACTCAAAAATGCAAAACTGGATTCCACCTTTTATTCACAGAAAACACTGGATGCTTTCGAAAAAGGCATAAACCACAAAATTCCTATTCGCACAAGCTTCAATCTCTTAAAATATTTTACGATTTCGCCGTCTTTTAATTATCAAGAACGTTGGTATTTTGACAAATTAGAAAAATCATGGGACAATTCACTCATGAACATTTCAAACAGCGACACAACTTATGGCGATGTTACTGAAACAAAAATATCGGAATTCAACCGCGTTTGGAATTACAGTACAGGCGTGAGCGTTCGTACAATGGTTTACGGAATGTATCAGTTTCGCTCACAACACCTTCGGGCTATCCGTCATATTATTACTCCAAGTATTTCGTACAATTTAACACCAGATTTTTCAGAAAACAGGTATCATTACTATGATACCGTTCAAAAAAACAATGAGGGTGATATGGCTGAATATTCCTATTTTGAAGATGGTATCTATGGCAGACCGAACAATCATAAACAAAGTTCTCTTAACTTTACTATAGGGAATAATGTTGAGGCAAAAATTCGCGATGCAGAAGATACCGTTACGGGCTACAGAAAAATTTCGCTTATTAAACAATTAACCCTCTCGGGAGATTATAATTTCGCCGCAGATTCTCTTAAAATGAGCTATATTTCGGTGTCAGGAAAGACGGAATTATTTAATCGATTTGATATTACATATTCAGCATCATTCGATCCCTATGTACTTGCAGCAGAAACACCAGGTGCGAAAAACTTGGTTCGTTCAAACTCATACATGATTGATCGATACGGGCGCTTATGGAGAAAACAAAATGAAAAATGGCAAACTTCATTTAATTATAAATTTGGTCCGATTCCGACAAAAGAGACAGTGCCTAAAACGTCGGAATTCAATTACTGGGAAATGCCGTGGAACTTAAACGTCTCATATTCTATTAGCGTTCCCCGCACCTATTATTACAATAAACACAACGAACTTGACTCGGTTTCGAATAAAATTATTCAAACCATGGGTATAAGCGGAAGTTTAAAACTCACAAAAAACTGGAATATCAGTTACGGAACAGGCTGGGATTTTACGCAAAAAGCTATTTCACGCCTACAATTAGACATTTATCGTGACCTTCACTGTTGGGAAATGAGTTTCAACTGGACTCCTATCGGCTTGAGACAACGCTGGGATTTTACGCTCCGCGTAAAAGCTGATATGCTTAAAGACTTAAAATTAGACATGCAAAGTTCTACCCAATATTTCTAAAACATTATTTTATGAAAACTGCTATTGAATCGTCACAAGCCCCAAAACCTATCGGACCATACAGTCAGGCAATAAAAAAAGACAAGACACTCTATATTTCAGGACAATTACCATTGAATGTTGAACAAGATTTTTTGGTAAACTCCGACTTTAGTTTGGCAACAAAACAAGTAATGGAAAATATTGAAGCTATTCTTCGAGCAGATCATATGGATTTTACGAATATTAGCTTTTGCACTATTTTCGTAATCGAAATTCACCGAAGTAAATACGGTGTATGCTCAGTACTTTTCAAAACCGTTCCCGGCTCGACAAGTCATAGAAGTTTCGGCACTTCCTCTCAATGCTATTATTGAGATTTCTGCTATTGCCCACACATAAAAATCAGCTTCCTTTATTTGTTTGAGTTACCAAATATACCCCCACAAATACAAGGACCATCGAAAGGACTTTATACCAGGAAAAAAAATCCTGTCCTAAAAAAACAGAAATAATAGTGGCCACTATCGGTTGAATATAAATGTAAATACTCACAGTGGTTGGGTTTACATGCTTCAATCCAATAATATTGAGCATATAGGTAAGAAATGTAGCTCCTACAATAACAAAAACAAAAGCACCAATTACAACTGGCGACAAAGAAGCAATGTCAATTTGCAACACACCGGGACCACCATAAAAAAAGACAGGAACAACACCAAACATAAACATATATTTAAGAACCGTAAAGGATCCATATTTTTTCATCAAGGGTTTTGTCCACACAAGATAGAGGCCATACATAATAGCGTTCGATAAAATAATCAAATCGCCGGCAATATGTGCACCGGTAAATTCATTGTATCGAGAAGTAACAATTAACATAACAGCTCCCAAACCACCCAAAATAATACCTGCGATTTTTTGACGGGTAATAGGATATTGTAATACTATTGCGGACATTATCATAACAAACAAAGGATTCAAAGTCATAATAATCGACGCATTTACCGGACTCGACAATTCAATTCCCCACACCAGCAGAGACTGATTGACCGTAACACCCAAAAAACCGGCTATTGCCAATTTCCACATATCTTTTCGCTCTATTGTGTCGGTGTTTATAAAGAATGAACCGAGAGAAAACAAGACCAAAGCTCCTACTCCGCGTAACAAGGCAAGTGCTTGCCACGAAGCATGTTCGGGAAGAATTTCTTTCACCGCAATATAATTTACTCCATACAGTAAGTTCGCTCCTAAAATAGCTAAATTTGCATATAATTTTGTTCTCATAATCAAATCTACATATTTCCGTAAATATTTACTATTTTTGTCGAAACTTAATACAAAAAAATGACCATATTAGATAAAATAATCGAACAAAGGAAACAAGATGTTTCTATATTACAATATCTAAACCCTATATCGAAACTTGAACGTTCTGCTTTTTTCGAAAGACCGGTTATGTCTGCAAAGGAATACATCCTTTCACCTGAAAAATCCGGCATTATTGCCGAACACAAACGGGCATCACCATCAAAAGGAATAATAAACAATACTGCGATTCTTGCTGAAGTTGTTACCGCTTACGAAAATGCAGGAGCATCGTGTATTTCAATTTTAACAGAGCCCCATTTTTTTAAGGGTTCGAGCGAAGATATTTCAAGCATTCGCGATGTGGTTTCTATTCCTATACTTCGTAAAGAATTTATAGTTGATGAGTATCAAATAATTGAAGCAAAATCTATAGGTGCCGATTTTATTTTGCTCATTGCCGCCTGCTTATCAAAACAAGAAATTCAAACTTACACTCGCATGGCACACTCATTACATTTAGAGGTTTTATGCGAAATTCACGAAGAGGAAGAATTAGAGAAATGTGTTCCCGAAATTGACATTATAGGCGTAAACAATCGTAACCTTAAAGATTTTTCGGTAGATATTGAACACTCAATCCGTCTTCTTGAAAAAATCCCTACATCGTTTGTTCGCATTTCCGAAAGTGGCATATCTCAACCGGAAACCGTGAAGCTATTGAAATCGAAAGGTTTTCAAGGATTTTTAATGGGGGGAAATTTCATGAAACACAGCAATCCAGGGGAAGCTTGTCGCGAATTTATTTCTGAATCACAATTATTATAGACAAATGAGTAATCTACACATAAAAGTATGCGGAATGCGAGATGCCGATAATATCAAAATAGTATCTCAACTACCCATAAATATTTTGGGATTTATATTTTATCCGAAATCGCCCCGATATGTTGGTTCAGATTTCCCTAAAATAAATCTCAGCACAATACCTCCTTCAGTTAAAAAAGCAGGTGTTTTTGTAAACGAAGAGCTTTCTGATGTTGACTCTATTCAAAAAAAATATGCCTTAGATTATATTCAATTACATGGCAACGAAAATCCGGAATATTGCAGAGACCTTCGCAAGAATTCATCAGCAAAAATTATAAAAGCATTTCGCATTTCAGAGGATACGAATTTCGAAATTATGAAACAATTTGAGCCATATTGCGATATATTTTTATTTGACACCTATACCTCATCATACGGCGGTTCGGGAGAACAGTTTTCGTGGTCGGTACTGGAGTCATACAATCTAGAAACACCTTTTTTCTTGAGCGGGGGCATCACCTCCGATGACGCAATACGAATTCTAAGTTATGAACACCCGCAACTGTTTGGCATTGACATTAATTCGAAATTCGAAATAGAACCGGGATATAAAGATGAGCAAACTGTTTCTGAATTTATACACAAAATAAGAAATACCAATTAATTAAAAATATCAGAAATATACACTTTTTACTTTCGGTAAAAAGTGTATATTTCGGATTAAAATAAAATTCTACATATTATGAAGCATTCAAACATTCTTATTAGTCTTAGCCTTTTTTGTAGTGTGATGCTTTTTTCGTGTCAGCAAAACACATCACAAGATGAATCATCAGTAAAACCAACACACATTTATGTTGAGGGCAACACATTACTGTTTAATGGTTCCGAAATATATTTAAACGGAGCAAACACACCCTGGGATAATTGGAATGACTTTGGCGGAGAATACGACAGTGTTTTTTGGGAAAAAGAAATGCAACAGTTAGCAGAACACGGTATGAATTCAACCCGCATATGGATTAGCTGTGATGGGAAAGGACAACCCTTTGTAGATTCAACCGGAAAAGCTTCGGCTCCAACTGAATTATTTTGGCAGCATATGGATCATCTACTGCATCACGCCAAAAAAAATGGTATTTTTATAATGGCGTCAATTACGTCTTTCGACCATTTTAAGGAACCTAATAAAAACCACATAGGGTGGAGAAATATGCTTACCAACACCGAAAACATACACACATATAATGAGAAATTTGTTATTCCACTTGTAAATCGATATAAAGATAATCCCTATTTATTTTCAATAGATATTTGTAACGAACCCGAATGGATTCACGAAAATGAAGAATGTGGACAATTAGCTTGGCATTATTTACAAGAATTTGCGGGTATTACTGCTGCTGCAATTCATAAAACAGAGAGTCCTATTTTAGTTTCTATCGGTTCTGCCGCGACAAAATGGGGAAGCAGCAAATACGAAGGAAATATATGGAGTGACGATAGTTTACAAAAATATACCCACAACGACACTCTTGCATATATGGATTATTGGCACATTCATTACTACGGATGGATTCGGGAACATTTCAGCAGTCCGTTCGAAAAAGACCCTGCGTTTTATAATTTAGACGATAAACCGGTTGTAATAGGTGAAACACCGGGACGAAATACTTTATATGGTTTTGATATTTCATATAAGGAAATATTTGAAAACCCATATACATTAGGATATTCCGGGGTCATGTTATGGACATCAAATGATGCGGGAATTGGAGATTTTGGAAGTTTCAAAACATTTGGTGACGGAGCTCGCTATTTTGCAAACAAATATCCACAGCTTATTCATGCTAAAAAATAATACTACCATACATATTCATTTATAAAAAGAAACTATAATGAAAAATTATCTTCCCTTTAGAGAAAAAATTTCGTACGGTTTTGGCGACTTGGCATCTGTTTTATATTGGCAAACATTTATGCTGTATTTCACCTATTTTTATACCGATATATTTCTAATGCCCGCCGCAGCTGCCGCCACAATGTTTTTAGTATCGCGACTTGTAGACGGTTTCAACGACCCAATAATGGGAATAATTGCAGACCGCACAAAAACTCGGTGGGGAAAGTTTAGACCCTATTTATTATGGTTCTGTGTCCCCTTTGCTGTAATTGGTGTTCTCACATTTACCGTTCCTGACTTCGGACACGAAGGTAAAATTATTTGGGCGTATACCACATTCATGCTTATCATGGTTCTCTATACGGTTATTAATATCCCGTACACCTCTCTTTTAGGAGTTATTTCTCCAAATTCTGCAGAACGAACAACAGTTTCCTCGGTAAAATTTATTTTTGCATTTGCTGCGGGTATCATTATTTCAGCAACATTACTTCCCATGACCCAAAAACTGGGAGAAGGTGATGATACTATCATGGCTGCCGAAATTAACAATGATTCATTAATTATTAACGAACGAAAACGAGGTGTTTCTACATTTGAAATTCAAGCTCTCGATTCTGAAGGAAATTTAGCAGTTCATGAAATTAGATTCACGGTTGAACCTTCCGAAAACAACAAACCAAAAATTCAAGATCCTATTTCAAATATAAGTCTCGAACAAAATTTCAACAAACATATTATAGATATTTCCAATGTGTTTACCGGTTCAACACATAATAATTTTACCTATAGTGTAAAAAATATCAACAACGAAATCTGTGATGCTCGTATTGAAAATTCATCGCTTATTATTACCGAAAAAAATAGTACTAAAGCGGGTAGCTCAATAATAACACTTACGGCACAAGATGAGAAGTGGGGTGAAACATCAATTGATTTCCCGGTAGATATTATTGCACACAATAATACCGCTCCCCTTTTGGTTGATTCTTCAAAAACGATTACGTTAGAATGCGGATTTGCTGAAAAAAACATTAATTTAAACAACATTTTTTCAGACAACAAACAAGATGAACTAATGTTTTTTGTGGAATCGAGCAATACTGATGTTATTAACCCAATTATAACCGATTCTTTGATTCAAATTATTGAAAAAAATCCGGGCATTGCTCATCTTACTCTCACTGCAATTGATAACAAAGGCGGACGAACAAAGCACGATGTTAAATTTACTGTTTATAATACAGAGGGCAACAATGCTCCTTTTGTCATAAACAAAGAAACCGGATTTGCTGTTTCAGAAGGATTTTCAAATCATGCAATTGCATTGTCTGACTTCTTTTACGACATTGACAGTAAAAATATCACATACGAATTAACCGTCATAAATGAAGCAAAGGGATGGTCACGCTTTTTTATGATAATTGGTGCTGCCGCGATTATTTTCTTTTTAATTGCGTTTAAAGGAACCAAAGAACGGGTGCAACCGCCAAAAGGTCAAAACACATCGGTTAAAAATGACTTAAAACAATTAATTACAAACGGACCGTGGCTTATTCTTTTACTTACCACTATTACTTTTATTCTTTTTGTTGCTGTTCGCGGAAGTGTTACGGTTCATTATTTTAAATATATTATTGGTAACCAAACAATCAGTCTCCCTTTTATGGGTGAAAAAATATTGGATTTTAATGTGTTGACATCTGTTTACAATACTGCCGGACAAGTTTCTTCCTTAATCGGTGTATTTGCGGTAGGATGGATTGCGAAACATTTCGGAAAAATCAAAACATTTATTGCCTTTTTCATTATCGCAATTGTTTCTACTGCAAGTGTGTATTTCTTAACTGCCGAAAATTTGGGACTTATTTATTTCTTACAAGTCACCGGGTCATTTACCGGAGGTCCATTAAGTGTTTTATTGTGGGCAATGTATGCAGATACTGCCGATTATTCGGAATGGAAAAATGGCGGACGTGCAACAGGACTTATTTTTTCCGCATCAACAATGTCGCAAAAAATCGGATGGGCTGTTGGTGCTTATTTAGCTCTCACACTTATGGCTCAAGTAGGATTTGAACCAAACCAATTGCAAAGCACCGAGTCAACAAAAGGATTATTAAATTTGTTTACTCTTATTCCGGCAGGACTTGGAATTGTGTCAATTATAATTATTCTCTTTTATCCACTGAATGATTCTCGTGTTGATGAAATTGAACAGGAACTATTGACACGCCGAGATGGTGATAATGATGATGAAAATGCCTAACAAATTTTTTTTTAGATAATATGAAGACAATTATTGGCAAAAATGCACCGAACATACCGTGGGAAGATAAACCCTCCGGCTGTACAGACGTAATGTGGCGATTTTCCAAAAATCCGATTATCGGATGGAATCCTATTCCGAAAGCTGCACGGGTCTATAATAGTGCAATTGTACCATTCAAAGAGGGGTTTGCAGGAGTATTTCGCGGCGATCAAAGAAACGGACGTGCAACCTTATTTTCAGGTTTTAGTGCAGACGGCATACAAATTGATTTAGCTCCAGAACCAATTGAATGGCTTGACGAAAATGGAAAACCTGTTCCTACAAGCTATTCGTACGACCCTCGAGTATTAGAAATTGACGGCATTTATTATATTACCTGGTGCGACGATATGAAAGGTCCGTCTATTGGTTTAGGAAAAACAACTGACTTCAAAACCTTTACACGAATACCAAACCCACTTATGCCATACAACAGAAATGGTGTTCTTTTTCCGAGAAAAATTAACGGGAATTATTTTTTATTAAGTCGTCCAAGTGATACCGGGCACACACCTTTTGGTAACATTTTTATAAGTGAAAGCCCCGATTTAATTCACTGGGGACATCATTCTTTTTTAATGGGAAACGGTGGCGAAGGCTGGTGGCAAGGAACAAAAATTGGTGCAGGTCCCGTGCCTATTGAAACAAATGAAGGTTGGCTCATGTTCTATCACGGTGTTTCGGGAACATGCAATGGTTTTGTATACAGCATTGGAGCAGTATTGTTAGACAGAGATAATCCGAGAAAAGTACTATACCGTACCCGCGATTATTTACTGACGCCCGAAAAAGAATACGAAACAGTGGGATTTGTACCCAATGTTGCATTTCCGTGTGCAAATATATACGATGCCGAAACCGGACGAATTGCCATATATTATGGTGCGGCTGACACATATACAGCAATTGCTTTTTGTCAAGTTGATGAATTAGTGGCATACATGAAGGAACATTCTGAAGTTTTTTAATTTTTTTATACTCATTTGAATATGGATTACTTTTCTCAAAAACCTGAAGAACTTATTCAAAAATTAATGCAAGAATATGAAGCGTTAATAAAACAACCAAACATCCCAACAGATGAATACAATGGAATTTATCGACGTTTCACCTATCCGGTGCTCACTGACAAACATATTCCGGTACAGTGGAAATTTGATTTTAACCTCCAAGATAATCCGTTTATGCTCCAACGCATTGGTATAAATGCGGTATTTAATGCCGGGGCAATAAAATTGAACGACACCTATTATCTGTGTGCCCGTATCGAAGGCTGGGACAGAAAATCTTTTTTTGCAATAGCAGAAAGTTCTAACGGCATAGATACGTTTCGCTTTTGGGACTCCCCAATTCTGCTCCCACAAACTGAAGAACCCGATGTTAACGTTTATGACATGCGTCTCACACAGCACGATGACGGGTATATTTACGGGATTTTTTGTACAGAACGAAAAACCCCCAATACACCAAGTGGCGATACGAGTTCAGCAATAGCAAATGCAGGCATAATTCGAACAAAAAATTTAAAACAATGGGAACGACTTCCCGATCTTATTTCACAAAGCGGACAACAACGCAATGTGGTTATGCACCCTCATTTTGTAGACGGAAAATATATGCTCTATACACGTCCGCAAGACGGATTTATTGAAGTCGGTTCCGGAGGTGGTATTGGCGTTGGGTACATTTCAGACATTACCAATCCAATAATTGAAAAAGAACATATCATTCACAACAAACAATATCACACAGTATATGAGTTGAAAAACGGATTAGGTCCTGCTCCACTCAAAACAGAAAAAGGCTGGCTTCATTTGGCTCATGGCGTTCGAAATACCGCCGCAGGACTCCGTTATGTCTTGTATATGTTTATGACTGATTTACACAATCCTGAAAAAATCATTGCCTGCCCGGGTGGATATTTCCTTGCACCACAAGATGACGAAAGAATTGGTGATGTTTCAAATGTGGTTTTTGCAAACGGTTGGATTGCAAATGATGATGGTAGCGTGTATATATATTATGCATCATCGGATACACGCACACATGTCGCAGTATCAAGCATCAAACGACTCGTTGATTATTGTCTACACACACCACAAGATGATTTATTTACCAATAAATCTGTAGAAAAAATCAATACCTTAACATCAAAAAACGCAAAATATATATAAAAAACCATGAATTCCGAACAACTTATTCATTATAGAGGACAATTACAAACAGAATTATTTAACATTCTTACATTTTGGGAAACAACAGCTATTGACCCAAAATCACAACAATTTTATGGGAAAATAACCGGTGAAGGTGTACCTATCGAAGATGCACCAAAAGGAATTATCATGTATTCCCGTATTATGTGGACATTCTCGGCAGCAGCACGATTCTACAAAAATCCGGAATACATCAAAACAGCAGATATTGCGAAGTCCTTTATTGAATCACACTTTTTTGATACAAAACATGATGGCTATTTCTGGGAAGTTAATCACAAAGGCACGCCCACAATTACAAAAAAACAAGTATATGCCCAAGCTTTTGTGATATATGCATATGCCGAGTATTATCGTGCAACAGATGATCAGCATGCTCTTGCGCGTGCAATGAGCTTATTTTATTGCATTGAAAATCATTGTTGTGACAACCAATACGGTGGCTATTTTGAAGCCTTTTCAGATTCATGGGAAAAACTTGATGATGTGCGCCTCAGCGAGAGAGATTTAAACGAACCAAAAGGAATGAATACAAACCTTCACATTCTCGAAGCATATACTTGTTTGTACGAAGCATCAAAAAATCCGGTTGTTTTATCTTCCCTCGAAAAATTAATTGATGTATTTAGCAACAAGATTATTGATTCAAAACATCATGTTACCATTTTCTTTTCCGAAGATTGGCAGCCACAAACACATGAAATATCATATGGGCATGATATTGAATCATCGTGGTTATTGTGGGAAGCCATCTGCATAACACAAAACGAAGAACTCAAAAACACATACAAGCCATTTATTATCAATATGGTAGGCAGCTTTTTACAAGAAGGGTACGATGCAACAAATAATTGTGTATTATATGAATATAATACCCTCACCAAACATCTTGACAGCGACCGACACTGGTGGGTTCAAGTAGAAGCAATGGAAGGACTTGCCAATGCATATGCACTGACACAGGACGATTCATACATGCAAACAGCTTTTAAAATTTGGGACTATGTATACGCTCATATTATTGATACACAAAAAGGTGAATGGTTTTGGCGAGTATCCGAGAAAAACATACCATACACCAATGATCAAAAAGCAGGTCCATGGAAGGGGCCATATCATAATTCTAGAGCACTTATGAGAATAATCACAAAAATAAACTCACTTATATCATAATAATAACAAACATGGAAATCATACCATACCTCATAGGAATTGGTTATTTAGTTGGATTTATCATCTTCATTGTTCTATGTATATATCTTGTACGTAAAAGATTGAAAGACAGAAAGAAAGAAGACTTTGAGAAACGAGATTTTTGATTAACTTTCGTATCTTTTTATGTATATATTCGTACATTTAAGTATATCTTTGTATATTTAAGTATATCTTTATAAAAACAAATAACGATGCTATGCTTCGATTTTTCTCAACATTGTCTCTTATTATTTTTTCGCTCCCTGTCTTTAGCGAAGGAACAAAAGAGCTACGTCCCACCACAAGTGACTGGGGAAATGTCGAAATAAATGACCAAGGCAGATCTTTTGCATTAGAGTCAAACACAGACCCACTCCATAGACTTTACATTAATATTGCAGATGTTTCTGAAACAATATATTTTGGTTTTCAACCAAACGACAAAACAGCAGGTACTGGAACATTTCGCATAAAAGACCCAAGCGGAAATATTGTTTACCCGGCTTCGGGAGACAGAGAAAATGTACCGGTAAGTAGTGGAAACGGCTATATTGAAACATACGACGAGGCATGTGCCGGGCCAAAAATTAGCGGAGCTCCGGCAGATGGGTATACACCATTATCATACACGCCCACAACTACCGGGGATTTTTATATTGAATTTACAACAAGCCTTTCCGGCACCTACCATTTCGACCTTTTTGACATTACCGTAGTTGACAATTCAAATGACCCGATTTTAGGCAGATTGTGGTCATACGCCTGGGACTTAAGCACACGCGGTTCTAATAATGAAATGTACACAACATTTTTTATTTACACAACAGACCAATACGTCTCTTCTGTTGACATGAACGGGATACAACCCTGGGGATTTGTTATTTCCGCAAACAGTACCGGAACCGCAAACACCGGAACTTTATTTGAAGACAGACAATCGGTAGAAGGAAACTCAACATATCCTGAATTTAAAGTTTTCCTAAATATGCCGGATACAACTGTATACGAAATAGCAGAAAAACCAACAATGGTAGAAGATTTAAAAGTTTTGGGCGAACCCGAAAGATTCGAAGAAGTTCTTTTTTATTTGAATATGGATAAAGGAGGAACGGTGGAAATATTTTTAGATTTAGACGGCACGACTGGTTATCAGGCAGATGGCGAAGATATTGTGCTTGTGCAAAACATAGAACCGGGTGGCGACACAGTTATTTGGGACGGCAAAGACGGTAATGGCGATTACGTAGAAGGAGAAGTCATTGTGGGTATTTCATCGCGATTTTCTACCGGAGTTACTCACCTCCCCCTCTATGACCCCGAATACCACCCGAACGGCTACATTGTTCACAGTATTTTACCGGACTCGGCACGGGTAAATCTCTATTGGGATGATTCTCAAATTGGCGGAACAACAGAATTTGAAGGTGTAATGGCTGACACAAACGGTCATAATTTTCCGGATGAAATTGATGGTTTTGGAAATGAGCGAACCATTAACACTTGGTGGAACGGCTACGAAGACAACAACCTCAAATCATTTAGCTTTAGTTTACTTGGCGCCCCATTACCTATAGAACTCACTCGATGGGATATACAATATTTGGGTAATTACGTTCAGCTTTCTTGGACAACAGCCACGGAAACAAACAACAATAAGTTTATCATTGAACGATCGCAAGATGGAATCAATTGGGAAAAATATGTATCAGTACCCGGTGCCGGAAATTCCTCATCGTACGTGCATTATCACGAAATTGACGAAAACCCATACACCGGAATCTCTTATTATCGACTCAAACAGATAGATTATGATGGAACATTTACTTTTTCAAAAGTAAAATCTATACAAACTAATTTCGAACACGGTCAAAATATTCGAGTGTTTTGTTATGTGAAAAACAATATTGTCACAATTACCGGCAATAATCTTTCTATTTCAGATATTTACATTCGTACAACTACCGGCAAAGATATAAGTCCACTCACACCAATCACACAAATAGACTCCCTCACATTTGAAATAGACTTTTCAAACGTTGCTGCCGGCTCCTACATCATTCAAACTCCATACTCTCAAAAAATTATCAGTAAAAAGTAATTTTATATATTCTATTCTTACTAAAAAAATATATAAAATTGATATATTGCACCATTAAAAAAAAGGGTATTATGGGCTTGTTTAATTTTTTTACAAAAGAAAAAAAAGAAACTCTTGACAAAGGTTTAGAAAAAACAAAAGAATCTGTATTTAAAAAATTATCACGATCTTTTATTGGAAAATCAAAAATAGACGATAATTTTTTAGATGAACTGGAGGAGATTCTCATAACTTCAGACGTTGGGGTAGAAACAACACTCAAAATTATAGAACGCATAGAAAACCGAGTTGAAAAAGATAAATTTCTTGACTCGAATGAATTACAAAACATTCTCCAAGAAGAAATAACCCTTCTTTTAGCTGAAAATGACAATGAAGTTTCAGATGATTTCCTCAACTCAACCAAAGAAGCCCCCTATGTAATAATGGTTGTGGGTGTTAACGGTGTTGGTAAAACAACTACCATTGGCAAACTTGCTCACTTATTTAAAAATGCCGGCAAATCGGTTGTTTTGGGCGCAGCAGACACATTCCGAGCTGCGGCAGTTGAACAGCTCTGCATTTGGGCGGAACGAGTTGATGTTCCAATTATCAAACAAAAAATGGGTGCAGACCCAGCTGCCGTGGCATATGACACATTAGCATCCGCAAAAAAAACCGGGGCAGATATTGTTATTATTGACACAGCCGGGCGATTACACAACAAAATAAACCTCATGAATGAGTTGTCGAAAATAAAACGAGTAATGCAAAAAATTTCTCCCGACGCTCCTCACGAAATTCTCCTTGTACTAGATGCATCTACCGGTCAAAATGCCTTTGAACAAGCAAAACAATTTACCAAAGCAACCGAAGTGAATGCTTTGGCACTCACGAAACTTGACGGAACCGCAAAAGGCGGCGTGGTTATCGGCATATCCGACCAATTCAAAATCCCCGTTAAATATATCGGTATCGGCGAAAAAATAGAAGACCTGCAAATCTTTCGTAAAAAGGAATTTGTTGACTCTCTATTTGGAGAATAAAACTAAAGTTTAGAACAAAAGCTTTTTTTATCCACGAATAATAGTATCTGTTACGATAATATAAAAAAATAGTAATATGAGTGCTGAGTTTTATAATTTTACCGCACAAAATATTCACGGAAAAGATGTGGGTATGGATGAGTTTAGAGGGAAAACAATTTTGATTGTAAACACAGCAAGCAAATGCGGTCTCACCCCACAGTTTGAAGGCTTAGAAAAGCTGTATCAAAAATATAAAGACAAAGGTTTTGTAATCCTTGGTTTTCCCTGCAATCAGTTTGCAAATCAGGAACCGGGAGATGAAAAATCAATTTCTGAAGGCTGTTTGCTGAATTACGGAGTAAGCTTTCCCATGTTTGCAAAAATTGATGTTAATGGTCCACATACTCACGAAATATACACCTTTCTCAAAAAGAATTTAGGAGGCTTCTTCAGTAGCAAAATAAAATGGAATTTTACCAAGTTTCTTATTAACAGTGAAGGGAAACCTATAAAACGTTTCTCACCATTTACGAAACCTGAAAAAATTGATATCTGCTTGGCAGATAACGTAATTTCGATATAATTTTTCGGTTCAGAGCTCAAATAAATGATACGATTCAATTGAAAATACACTCTGTATTATCGGGATAAATCAATATGTTTTCAAGAAGAATATTCTAAACTTAAAAAATCACATCGAACTCAAGTTAACAGCTTTTATCAGCACACAAAAATAAAAGAAACACAATCAGACATATATGAATAAAAAAACTATTTTTGTATTCTAAATAATATAGTAACCAAAATAATCTTCTTATATGAATACATATAGTATAAAAATAAGCCTGTGCTTAGCATATTGCTTTATGATGACACAGGTATTTTCTCAAGTGCAATTAGGTGATTCGACCTACAATTATTTTATTGGCGAATCGCAACCACCGGCAGATTGGAACAGTCTCTCTTTCGACGACAATTCGTGGAAAACAGCATATAGTGTTATTGGCTACGGCAACCATAACGACACCACAAAAATTGACACCTGCACATCGATATATATTAGATTGCCATTTGAAATTGAAAGTCTTGATAATATCACAAAATTCAATCTGATGGCAGACTATAGCGATGGTTACATTGCGTATATAAATGGCATAGAAATCCTCCGTGTCAATATGGGAGAACCTAACACAGAGGTCGCACATAACGAACTTGCAACACGTTCTCGCGATATGCTTTCGAGCAGATACCAGTGCAATCCGCTTATGGGATATTTTATTGACGAGAACACTTTACAAAACTGCCTACTAGAAGGAGAAAACATATTAGCAATTCAAGTACACAACGACTCGGTAGCCGATAGTAATATAGGTTTTGACTTTAGTTTATTTAACATTTCTACCACACAGTATAGTCCGTATAATTATAGTTTTAAAGCAATCAATCAAATTGAAGTTGATTCTACGACATTGCCAATCATAAAAATAATTACCGACGAAAAAGGAATCTACGATTGTTCAGAAAAAACGACTGCAGAAATAGAAATAATCGACATTCCTGCTCAAGAACACAACCATTACAATGATTCAGTATACAATTACAAAGGTCTTATAGGTATTGAACCTCGAGGGCAATCATCTTTACATTGGCCGAAAAACAATTACAGCATCGAATTTCGAAACGAAATAGGTGAAGATTCAAGTGTTGCCGTTTTAGGAATGCCCAAAGAAAGCGATTGGGTGCTACACGGTCCTTTTGCAGACCGAAGCCAGATTAGAAATGCATTAGCATACACGCTCAGCAATCAAATTGGCTTATATGCCCCCCGAACACAGATGTGTGAATTATTTCTAAATGGAGAATACATGGGTTTGTATGTATTTATGGAACGCATAAAACGAGACAATAACAGAGTTGATATTCGTAAACTTACCCCCGAAGATAAAGTGAACATTACCGGTGGTTATATAGTTAAATACGACAAAGGTGGAACAACCGGGCAAATTCAAATAGAATACCCGAAAGAAGACAATATAACCCCCGAACAAAAAGAATATATAACAAACTATTTCAACGACTTCAAACGTGCCCTACACGACTCTGTTTTGTTAACTGAACGAGGGTATAAAAAATATACCGATATACCGTCATATCTCGATTTTACTATAATCAACGAACTCTGCCGAAATCCTGATGCATACTTATATAGTACTTATATGTATAAAAAATCGGACGACTACTCTCATAAAACATTTTACGGTCCGGTCTGGGATTTTGACCTTGCATTTGGCAATAGTACCTTTCAAAATGCAGATAGATTAACCGGTTGGCAATTTGCCGAACGAACAAACGGGTATTTGTATCATAAAAGACTGTTTAAGGACTCTACATTGGTAGAAGCATTTGCAAACAGATGGTTTGAGTTACGCAACGGGGTGCTCCATCCCGACACTATTCAACAAACTATTGACTCATTAATTCAATTAACCGCACCGGCAATTGTAACTAACAATAAGGTATGGCTACAAGAAAACAGCTACATAATGAATGTATGGGGACAATACATAACAGCGACATATAATGAAGATATTGATTTGATAAAAAGTTGGCTAACAGACAGAGCGACGTGGATAGATGAAAATATAGAATCAATCTATTATCCGTACACCTATACCCCAACACAGATTCAAAAACCAAAAACAGAAAAATATACGGCAAAAGTATTCCCTAATCCATGCGAATCATTTGTATCAATATCTGCAGAGCTCGAATCCGGGAAAGACATCTCAATTATTATTACAAATAATACCGGAAAGACGATTACATCATTTACAACAAACACAGCGCAAGCAGGAGAATATATGTACACCTTTCCGATTAAAAATATTACCGCAGGTATCTATACCATACAATTATTGCAAAATTCAAAACTACTCTATGCAGAATCATTTATAAAAAAATAAAGATTGCCATATAAAAAAAGAACAGAATATTGCATACTCAAAACGAAATGTATACTTTTGGCACTCGTTTTACAGATTTAACATTTAAGATTTATAACATGAATTCTCAAGATTATATAAACAAAGAAGACACATTCGGAGCACACAACTATCACCCGCTACCGGTAGTGTTAGCTAAAGGCAAAGGAGTGCACGTATGGGATGTTGAAGGCAATAAATATTTTGATTTTTTATCTGCTTATTCAGCAGTAAATCAAGGACATTGTCACCCAAAAATTATTGACGCATTAGTACAACAAGCACAAAAATTAACATTAACATCTCGTGCATTTTACAATGATGTGTTAGGAGATTTTGAAGAATACATAACAAAATTTTTCGGATACGACAAATTATTACCGATGAATACCGGTGCTGAAGCGGATGAGACGGCACTGAAATTATGCAGAAAATGGGCATATGAGAAAAAAGGTATTGAAGACGGCAAAGCGAAAATTGTTGTCTGTGAAGGGAACTTCCACGGACGAACAATTACGATTATCTCTATGTCAACCGATCCTGATTCATATAAAGGATATGGTCCGTACACACCCGGATTTGAAGTGGTTCCTTACAACGACATCCCCGCATTAGAAAAAGCACTCGAAGACCCGAATGTTGCAGGCTTTTTAGTTGAGCCCATTCAAGGAGAAGCCGGTGTGTATGTTCCGGAAGACGGCTATTTAAAAAAAGCATATGATATATGTAAGGCAAAAAATGTATTATTCATTGCAGACGAAGTACAAACCGGACTTGCACGTACGGGAAAAATGCTTGCCTGTGACCACGAAGGTGTTCGTCCCGACGTTTTAATCCTTGGTAAAGCATTGAGCGGCGGAGTTTATCCGGTATCATGTGTATTAGCTGATGACGACATTATGTTGTGCATAAAACCCGGAGAGCACGGCTCGACATACGGTGGCAATCCCATAGCAGGAAAAGTAGCAATAGCAGCTCTTGAAGTATTAAAAGATGAAAAATTGTGCGAAAAATCACAGGAATTAGGAGAATTATTTCGTAGTGAATTAGAAAAAATTAATCATCCTGCAAAAGAGTTAGTTCGGGGAAAAGGCTTATTAAATGCTATTGTTATAAAACCCCATGACGGAAAAACTGCCTGGGATTTTTGTGTAGCACTAAAAGGAAACGGTTTGTTGGCAAAACCAACCCATGAAAATATTATTCGTTTTGCTCCTCCACTTGTTATTACAAAAGAACAAATAATGGAGTCAATCGATATTATCAAAAAAACATTTTCAGACTTTTAATAGCACGAATAAGGTAGGGGGAGCATAAAAAATCCCCCTTTTTTAAGTCTCTTTGAGAATAAATTAAAAAAAACAGAAAAAATATTTTTTTGTTTGTGTAAAATTCACGTATTTTGCACCTCGAAATTTATACAAGATAACATTAAATAATTATACTGATGTCACGAGTTTGTCAGATTACAGGAAAGAAAGTGATTGTTGGAAACAACGTATCACACTCACATAAGAAAACCAAAAGACAATTTAAACCGAATTTATTCGATAAAAAATTCTATTTGCCGGAAGAAGACCGATGGATATCTCTTCGTGTATCCGCAAATGGTATTAGAACTATCAGTAAAAAAGGTTTAAACGGTGCATTAAAAGATGCAAAAGCTAAAGGTTTCATTACTAAGTATTAAAAATAGTTTACAATGGCAAAAAAAGGAAATAGGGTTCAGGTTATTTTAGAATGTACCGAACATAAAAACAGCGGCATGTCGGGTATGTCACGATATATCACGACAAAAAACAGAAAAAACAAACCGGAACGATTAGAATTGAAAAAATACAATCCAATTCTTCGAAAAATGACAATTCATAGAGAAATTAAATAATTACTGGTATGGCAAAAAAGGTAGTAGCATCAATTCAAAAAGGTATAGGCAAAGAATTTACGAAAGTAATAAAACCTGTTGTTTCAGAAAAAAGTGGAGCATATAGCTTTAAATCGGAAATGGTATCCAACGCACTGGTCGAGGAATACTTAAAAAAATAAATACAAAAAGCTGTTTCAATCGAAACAGCTTTTTTTTTGCTCCCCTCCCTCTATCCTATCCAAATATCTTATTATATTAAGTTCAGTTCGATATGTTTTTTTGCACACTCCAAAACCATGCGGCAATGAGATACTGCACTTCAGTAACAAATTCGCAACTGTAAATTCGCAACTTGTAGCATATCGGATTATAAAATCAGTTGCATTTTATAATTGTACGAGTTAAAGTATAAATTGTGCTATACATGTTACTAAATAAACTGAGCTACTCCACAAGTTACGCTCCGATAAACTTGCGAATTCGCAAAAAGCGGAACAGATCTGTGTTATCTCGTCCTGACAAAGTGAAAAATAATTACTTTATAATCAGCACCCGAGTTCGACATGATTTTTCGAGTTCAGATTAGCTCCGCTGAACTCGTCCTTTGTCCTTGGTTGATATAAAAAGCTGTTTGTTAAGGTGAATTATTGAATAATAGCGAGCTATTGTGAAATAATTTAACGCAGAAAAACTGTTTTTTATGCACCCTTTTTATATTTTTAATTATGTGCGTGTACTCGTCATTCCTCATCGTTTGCTTTAGAAAATGAGCGTTTTAAAAAGCATGTAAATATTCATCTGCCCTAATTATCAAGTGCCCAAAAGCACCGTCATAAGCGAATTTAATTTTTCTTTATAAGTTTCATTCTCATAACAATGCTTCATTCTAAAAAAACATTATATTTGCCAAAAATTCAAACATACACTTATTTCATACTATAAACATGAGTAATTGTTTTACAGAATATTCACAATTAGATTTATCACACATAAACGAAGAGGTTCTTAAACAGTGGAAAACAAAAAACACGTTTAAGAAAAGCATAGAATTACGTGAAGGAAACAAAAAATTTATTTTTTACGAAGGTCCTCCATCTGCAAATGGCTTACCGGGAATTCATCATGTAATGTCCCGAACTATTAAAGACATTATTTGCAGATATAAAACAATGCAAGGTTTTCAAGTTCATCGAAAAGCAGGATGGGATACTCATGGCTTACCGGTTGAATTGAGCGTAGAAAAAGAACTTGGCATTTCAAAAGAAGACATTGGTACCAAAATATCTGTTGAAGACTACAATAAAGCATGCCGAGCAAATGTCATGAAATACACCGAAGAGTGGGAACAACTGACTGAAAAAATCGGCTATTGGGTAGATATGGATAAACCATACGTTACCTACGAAAACACATACGTAGAATCGGTGTGGTACTTACTAAAAAAGTTATTCGAAAAAAATTTATTGTACAAAGGGTATACAATCCAACCATATTCACCGGCAGCAGGAACAGGATTAAGTTCACATGAACTTAACCAACCGGGGTGCTACAAAGATGTGAAAGACACAACCTGTACGGCACAGTTTAAACTCAAAGTTGACGATTCTTTTTCATGGCTGTTTGACAAAACTTCGCTTGACGTATTCACACTTGCATGGACTACTACTCCGTGGACACTCCCCTCTAATACAGCTCTCTGTGTTGGGCCAAATGTTACATATGTATTAATTGAGACATACAATCAATACACCGGCGAACCAATTGCGGTAATTATGGCACGAGACCGCATCTCTGCATACCTTTCAAAAAAAGGAAAAGATATGCCCTTCGATTCCTATACAACCGACAATAAAGTTATTCCATACCGAATTGTTGCTGAATGTACCGGGAAAGATATTGCGGGATTACAATACGAACAATTGCTTCCATGGGTGCAACCACAAGGCAAAGCATTTGAAATAATTACCGGAGACTTTGTGACAACAGAAGATGGAACCGGTATAGTTCATATAGCCCCCACTTTTGGTGCAGACGATGCTTTTGTTGCAAAGCAACATAAGATTTCAGGTCTCTACGTAATAGATATTTACGGTAACGAATCTCCTTTGGTAAACAAACAAGGAAAAATCTATTCTATTGACGAACTTGATGGGGATTTTGTTGAACACTATGTAAACATCGATTTATACACACAATTCGGTGGCAGATATGTGAAAAATGAATACGACGAAACAATAGATGCAAATGCACCTACTCTCGATGTTGATATTGCAGTTGAATTAAAAATGTCGAATCGGGCATTTAAAATTGAGAAGCACATACACAATTATCCACACTGTTGGCGAACAGACAAACCAATTCTTTATTACCCTTTAGATTCTTGGTTTGTTAAAACACCTGCTTTCAAAGACAAACTTTTAAGTCATAATAAAGAAATCAACTGGAAACCAAGTTCAACAGGTACCGGACGATTTGAAAAATGGCTTGAAAATTTACAAGATTGGAATCTATCGCGGTCACGATTTTGGGGCACACCGCTCCCAATATGGATGAGTGAAGACTGTTCCGAACGCATTTGTATAGGTTCTATTGAAGAACTCAAACAAGAAATTGAAAAATCGGTTCAGGCTGGTTTTATGGATACAAATCCTCTTCAGGATTTTAAACCGGGCGATTTCTCAAAAGAAAATTATTCGGTATTTGACCTCCACCGACCATATGTTGATAGAATAATATTGGCATCGCCAAACGGCAAAAAAATGCATCGAGAAACCGACCTCATTGATGTCTGGTTTGATTCCGGCTCAATGCCATATGCTCAATTACATTATCCCTTCGAAAACAAAGATACTTTCCCGTCAATTTACCCTGCCGACTTTATAGCCGAAGGTGTAGACCAAACAAGAGGATGGTTTTTTACCTTGCATGCAATTGCAACCATGTTATTCGACAGTGTAGCGTTTAAAAATGTAATTTCAAATGGATTGGTTCTTGACAAAAACGGGAACAAAATGTCGAAACGTCTCGGTAATGCGGTAGATCCGTTTAAAGAAATTAAAACAAAAGGCTCAGACGCTGTTCGTTGGTATATGATTACCAATTCGTCTCCGTGGGACAATCTTAAATATGATTCAGCAGGCATTGACGAGGTGAAAAGAAAATTCTTTGGGACATTATATAATACTTATTCATTCTTTGCTCTGTATGCAAATCTCGATTCATTTACTATGCAATATGAACCTATTGCAAAAGAAAAACGCCCGGAAATCGACAAATGGATACTCTCATTATTACATTCACTCACACAAGATGTAACTCAGTATTACGAAGACTACGAGCCGACAAAAGCCGGACGAGCAATACAAGATTTTGTTATTGATAATGTAAGCAATTGGTTTGTGCGACTATCTCGCAAACGCTACTGGAAAGGAGAAATGACAGACGATAAAATTTCTGCATATCAAACATTATATACCTGTTTGGAAACGGTATCACAGCTTATGGCTCCAATAGCTCCATTTTATGCAGATAAACTATTTACTGACTTAAATTCTGCAACTCAACAGCACAAAGCAGAATCCGTTCACTTGGTTAACTTTCCAATAGCAGATGAATCATATATTAATACTCGTCTTGAAAAACAGATGAAGTATGCACAAATAATTTCATCAATGATTTTATCATTACGACGAAAAGTATCAATTAAAGTTCGTCAGCCATTACAAAAAATACTTATCCCTGCTTTGAATAAAGAATTCGAGCAAGACATACGTGCTGTAACAGACATTATTAAAGCTGAAGTAAATATTAAAGAAATAGAAATAATTACCGATGCCTCAGATGTTTTGGTTAAGAAAATAAAACCGAATTTTAAAGTTTTAGGACCAAAACATGGTAAAATAATGAAACAACTTGCGGTGAAAATTGGAGAAATGGATAATGCCGAAATTGTTGCATTTGAAAAAAATCAAACATACACTATTGAAGTTAATTCTGAAAACGTCACCCTACAACTCGAAGATGTAGAGATATATTCGGAAGATATTCCGGGATGGCAAGTTGCACACGAAGAAAACATTACAGTTGCCCTTGATGTGAAAATTTCTCCGGAACTTCAAAACGAAGGAATTGCACGTGAATTTGTAAACCGCATTCAAAATTTTAGAAAAGAATCCGGATTAGACGTGACGGACAAAATTCACCTTGAGATACAAGAACATGCGAACTTAACAACTGCAATTGAACAATATAAAGAGTACATTGCAACAGAAACGCTGTGTGCATCAATTAATTTAGTACCGAAACCCAAACAAAAGCTACAAAAGGACGTAGAAATTGATAATACCATTTCTACGGTTATTGCTATTTCAAAATCATAAAATATGGAGGAACACACTATGGGAGCAACAGAAAAAAACAGATATTCAGATGCTGAATTACAAGAATTTAAAGAAATCATCAATGGTAAATTAGAAAAAGCTTTAGCTGATTACGAAGAGCTCTGCAGATCTATTAGACATTTGGATGGTAATGATATTCAGGACACGTCTCCAACATTCAAAATATTTGAAGAAGGAGCAGCTGTTTTATCAAAAGAAGAAACCGGCAAACTAGCAGAACGTCAAAAAAAATTCATATCGCATTTGCGTGCAGCACTTATTCGAATAGAAAATAAAACATATGGAATATGTCGAGCTACAGGAAAATTAATTAGCAAAGAACGACTTCGTGCAGTACCTCATGCAACATTAAGTATTGACGCAAAAAATTCAGGAACAAAATAAGATGAAAAAAAGTCACTGGTCAATTCTTCTTGTTTTAGTTATTCTTCTTGCAGATCAATTAACTAAAATTTTAGTAAAAACATCTATGCACGCTGATGAAATGATACCATTAATCAGCGATCGAGTTTTTATCTATTTTGTAGAAAATCCGGGGATGGCTTTTGGTTTTGAATTTGGAGGCAATTGGGGTAAATTATTTTTAACCATTTTTCGTCTTATTGCTTCCGGATTTATCATCTATTATATTCGCACACTCATTAAAAAAAATGCACCGCTTGATGTTATTATAGGTTTATCCGTTATTCTTGCCGGTGCATTAGGAAATATTATTGATAGTGCTTTTTATGGTATATTATTTGGCAAAAGCACATTTGGTTCTGTTGCCGAATTTTTACCCGAAGGTGGTGGGTACGCCCCGTTTTTGCAAGGGCATGTTGTTGATATGATTTATTGTCCGGTTTTACGTGGAACTTATCCTGATTGGTTTCCGTTTTGGGCAGGAGAACCATTTACATTTTTTAAACCGATTTTCAACATTGCAGACTCTGCTATAACTGTTGGTGTATTTTATTTGATAATCTTTCAACGAAAATTCTTTCGTGATATCTAATTGATATATAACATTTTTTCTGCGTTAAATTATTTCACAACAGCTCGCTATTATTCAATAATTCGCCTTGATAAACAGCTTTTTATATCAACCGAGGACAAAGGACAAGCTCAGCGGAGCTAATCTGAACTCGAAAAATCACGTCGAACTCTAGTTTATAATCACGCCCTATCACAGAGTATTCAGCAGCAGCGGATAACCAAAGGTTATGCAGGAGAAATTTGGAGAAAAGAACAACATACAAAACTTTGTGAAGAATCTGAACGTGAAAATAGAGTGAAACTGATTTTATATAAAAATCTCACAAACTTTCTCTATATTTGAAGTCAGAATGTAACGTTAATTTCTAAATCTTTTGTTACTTTTGTATCAAATATGAATATAGAAAGATCATTGACATGTTAAATAGGCATTTATTACGAATTAAAGTTTTTCAAACCATCTACAGTTACAGAAAATCGAATGACAACAATTTTGCATCTGCATATACTGAGTTGGAACGAAGCATTGAAAAATCATATCTTTTATATATACATATACTCCAATTTCTCATTGAGTTAAAACAATATTCCGACATGCGTATTGAACAAATACAAACACGTGTTGTGAAAAACGAAAAAGAATGGGAAAAACTCCTTCCCTTTTCTGAAATTAAAATCTTATCTCAACTTGAACAAAACAAAGAATTACAAAAAATTGTTTCTCGAGAAAAAATTTCTTGGCATCCTCATCAAGAAATTATAAAAGAATTATTTAACTTCATTATTGAAACAGAAAAGTACAAAAACTTCTCGGAATCAAACCACACATATAAGGCTGAAAAAAAAATGATTAAATACATTTTACATTCGGTAATCAGTGCATCTGAAAGTTTTTTCAATTTCATCGAAGAACAATCAATTTTTTGGAACGACGAGGTCGATCAAATTATATCAATGGCATATAAAACAATTAATAAATTTGAAGAAACGAACGAAAATGGAGGTTCAATTTCTCATATGTACAACGATGACGATGCCGAGAGATTTGTAAAAGAACTATTAACCGCAACTATTAAAAATTGGAGTCAATACAATACATACATAATTGATCGTTTAAAGAATTGGGAATTGGAACGTGTTGCAGAAACAGATTTAATTATCATGCACTTGGCAATTAGCGAAGCAATTCATTTTAAAGAAATTCCTATTCGGGTCACTTTAAATGAATGTATTGAAATATCAAAAAAATACAGTACTGATAAAAGTAATGTTTTTATAAATGGTTTATTACATAAAATGTGTGAAGATTTACAAAAAGAAAAAATTATTATTAAAACAGGACGTGGATTACA
Source organism: Bacteroidales bacterium (assembly GCA_027858745.1). Lineage (GTDB taxonomy): Bacteria > Bacteroidota > Bacteroidia > Bacteroidales > UBA1715 > JAQICB01. Next base: position 5,808 of record JAQICB010000106.1, on the reverse strand, counting down.
ATCATAAAACTTATTAATTATGAAACAATTATTTATTTTGCTCAGCACGGCATTTATGTTGCATGCATGTTCGTCAAACACAAACAAGAAAGAAGAAACGCAACAAAAAACTCAAACATCTGTTGCTTCGAAAACAAGTATTTCATTTGACGAAGAAACATTAGACTTAGGCACACTTACAAGTGGTGAAGTAGTAACCAACACATTCACATTTACCAATACGGGAGATAACGACTTGCTCATATCGTCTATACGAACATCATGTGGATGTACGTCTACAGATTATTCAAAAGAGCCTGTTAAACCCGGAGAAAAAGGATATGTCAGCATCACATTTGACACGAAAGGTAGACGAGATAAACAATCAAAAACAGTAACAGTCATTACAAATACCGTTCCCCAAGCCACAACATTACGCTTTGTTGCGGTAATAGAACCAGAATCAAATTAATAATTATATATTAAAAACTATGAACATGTTAGACATTTTATTACAAACACCGGCCCCCGGAGCAGGTGGAGGAACCGGAAGTTTTATTTTACTTATCGGTATAATGGTTATTTTCTTTTTATTCATCATTCGTCCACAAATGAAACGACAAAAAGAAACTAGAAAATTTCGCGAGGCATTACAAAAAGGCGATAAAGTCTTAACCTTAGGAGGTATTCATGCAAAAGTTATTGAAATTAAAGAAAACAATATAATTGTTTTAGAAATAGCAAAAGACGTACATATAAAAGTTGACAAATCGGCTCTTGTACAAAGCCCTGAAGCATTAGTACAAGGAGGAAAATAATTATTTTTACACATACGGAAAGGAATATCCTTTCCGTATTTTTTAATATGATTCATTTAAAAAAAATAGCACATTATATTCGTTCTAATTGGTTATGGTTACGTAAAAACCGTCCAAACTATATTGTTTTTGCCATTTTCTTCGCCATTGCATCATTCTTTTGGTTTCTGAATGCCTTTGCAAAAATTTATACACTTACCGTACCTTACACTATAGAATATCAAAATATTCCGAAAAATTTCACGACTGTAAAATCAGCTCAACAGCAAATAATGGTTACTATGAAAGGATCCGGATATATGTTTCTCAAATATTATATGTTTGATTCATTTTTCGTTATCCCGGTTGATTCTCGAAATTATATTGACGATACAAGCAGAAAAATTCATCAGATAGAAATTGAAACACAAGAATTTGCAGAAAATAACCTCTCGCCATCGGCAACAACAATTCTATCTATTAGTCCCGAAAAATTAGAAAATACAATTTCAATAATTACCAAACAAAAAATTCCCGTTCTGGCAAATGTGAATATTTTATGTGCAAAAAATTATAGTTTTGTCGACAGTCTCAGTGTTAATCCTGATTCTATCATGCTCGAAGGAGCACAAGTTATACTCGACACACTACAATATATTGAAACAGATTTTTTCGAAAAAACCGATGTAACTTCTATATTTTCGGTTTCGCTTAATATTAAACCGGTTCCCGGCATTCGATTATATGAATCGAATGTTGAATTAAGTGCCGATGTCGACAAAAAACTGCTACACATTATTGAAATACCTATTGATTTTAGTCAGGTTCCTAAAGAAGAACGGCAACGTATTTCTGAATCAGAGGTAATTGTTTCGTATGAAATATTCTCTGCACACTATAATTCCAATATTGATACAACTATTCATGCTGTTGCACAATATGCACAACAATCTCAAAAACAAAAAACAATTCCGGTATCACTTTCAAACATTCCGGAACATGTTACCATACTTTCTGTACAACCATCTGAATTGCTATATTTAAAAATTGAAAAATGATTGAAGTTGGATTAAGCGGTGGAATAGGAAGTGGTAAAACAAGTGTTTCAAAAGTATTCAAAAACTTAGGAATACCGATTTATTACGCAGATATAGAAGCAAAAAAAATAATGAATTCCGATCCAATTTTAATTTCGGAAATAATATCAATACTTGGCTCTCAAGCATATGTGAATAAAAAAATCAACAAACAATATATTGCAAAACAGATTTTTTCCGACACTGAAAAACGAAAAAAAATAGAATCGTGTGTGCACAAATCTGTTAAAAAAGACTACAAATCATGGGTTTCAAAACAAAAGGGAGCATTTGTAATACACGAAAATGCTCTTATGTTTGCACGTAATACATATACGGAGTTCGACAAAAGTATATATGTTTTTTGTCCTGAAAATATTCGGATTGCTCGGATTGCACAACGAGACAATATATCTGAACAAGAAATACGACAACGAATGTCTGCACAAGCACAGGATAATGAATGCATAAAAAAAGCTGATTTTGTTATTCATAACGACAATACGGAATTAATAATTCCACATATAACACAGATTTATTCAACTATAAAACAAACAATTCATGGCTAAATTGGGAAAATTTATAGGCGCTGCCGCCGGATTTGTATTTGGCGGTCCAATTGGAGCTTTATTTGGTTTTGCAATCGGCTCAATGTTCGACAACACAAGCGTGCAGGCTCACTCATCTCAACGAGGATACGGACAACGAATAACCCCTACTGATTTTGCTATCAGCCTCATCGCACTTATCGCTGTAGTTATGAAATCAGACGGAAAAGTTTCTCGTTCGGAACTGGATTTTGTAAAACGATATTTAGTGCAGGCATACGGCGATCAAAAAGCATCTGAACTTATAATTATGCTGCGAGATGTTCTTAAAAAAGACATTCCGCTTGTTGATGTTTGTCAACAAATTAAATATAATATGCCATACGCAGCGCGACTCGAGCTGGTGCATTTTTTATTTAAACTGGCGGTAACTGATGGTAGTCTTCATACTTCTGAACAAAACACTATTCATCAAATAAGCTCTTTACTTGGTATCACACAAACCGATATGCATTCAATATTGGCAACATTCAAAAATGATATTGAAAGTGCCTATAAAATTCTCGAAATAGAAGAAAATGCGAGCGACGATGACGTACGAAAAGCATACAAAAAAATGGCTCTTAAATTTCATCCCGATAAAGTAAGTCATTTAGGAGAAGAGGTGCAGAAATCTGCAACCGAAAAATTTCAGAAAGTAAACAAAGCATACGAACAAATTAAAAAACAACGTAATATTAAATAACCATTAAATTCAATTTATGCTTAAAGACATCTTATCAATTTCAGGACAACCCGGTCTATTTAAACTTGTAGCACAATCGCAAAAAAGTATTATTGTCGAAAACCTGCAAACAGAAAAACGTATTCCGGTATATCAAACAACAAAAGTAAGTGCTTTGGACGATATTGCAATTTACACAGAAGACGAAGAAGTTCCACTATACGAAGTGTTTAAGAAAATATTTTCAATTGAAAATAAATCAAAAACTTCGGTAAGTCATAAAGAATCTACTGATGATATAAAAGACTATTTTGAAGATATTCTTCCCGATTATGACAAAGAACGCGTATATGTTTCTGACATGAAAAAAGTTATTTCTTGGTATAATATTCTAATCGATACTAAAGTATTAGAACCTATTATTTCGGAAGAAGAAAAAGAACAAAAGAAAGAAGCTAAAAAAGCTGCTCAAAAGGAAGAAAAAGAAGTGAAAGACACGAAAAAAGAAAAAGTCGAAAAGAAAACAGAAGAGAAATAATAATTGACAGTGCATATGCAAAATTTGTATCATCAGGCAAAACAAAAACGACAATTTGTTCCGGTAGATTTAGAAATACAAAAATGGGAAGATATTCTACCTTTTTTTGAAGAATTATTACACGAACACATTTCTACTCGGCAAGAGAGCGAGCAATGGTTAATAAAACGTTCTGAATTAGAAGCAGTAATAGAAGAAGAAATGGCGTGGCTCTATATTCGCATGAGTTGCGACACTCAAAACAGTGAATATTCTTCAGCTTTTAATCATTTTGTGGAACATATAGAACCTCACATTGCTGAATACTCAAACAAACTTGATGATACAGTTCTCGAATTAATAGAAAAAGACCTTATTGACACACAAAAATTTCACCTCTTAATTCGTAGTTTAAAAAACAGACACAGTGTTTTTCGCAAAGAAAACATTCCTATTCTTTCGGAGCTCCAACGAATGGAGCAAGAATATGGTTCTATCGCATCAAAAATGACCATTACCATACACGAAAGAGAATACACCCTTCAACAAGCAGGATTGTTTTTAAAAGAAACCGACAGAACATTCAGAGAACAAATATTTCGAGCCATTCACTCACGGCGATTAGAAGACGAAGCAGCATTAAACAATCTTCTTTCGAGATTAATCGAAAAAAGGCATCAATGTGCAATTCAGGCAGATTTTGAAAATTACCGTGATTACAAGTTGAAAGATTTAGGTCGGTTTGATTACACAAAAGAAGATTGTTTTGCTTTTCACACATCCATTCAACAAACAATTCCTGCTGCGGTCAAAAAAATACACAAAAAACGAAAAGAGTCACTTAGCTTGTCGGTTTTAAAACCATGGGATTTAGATGTTGATCCGGAAAATAAACCGCCGGTTAAACCATTTAATTCTGCCGAAGAATTAGTACAAAAAACACTTAATTGTTTACACGAAATTCGTCCGAAATATGCTTCTTTCATCAAAACAATGGCAGATGAAGGATATATGGATTTAGAATCACGAATAGGAAAGGCTCCGGGAGGATTTAATTATCCGCTGTACGAAAGCAACATTCCATTCATTTTCATGAATGCAAGCGGATCGTTACGTGATGTAGAAACCCTGCTACACGAAAGCGGTCATGCAATTCATTCATGTTTAACAGCAGAATTGCCTCTTATAGAATTCAAAAGTATGCCCTCAGAAGTTGCAGAATTAGCATCAATGAGTATGGAATTAATTTCCATGGAACACTGGCATCACTTTTTTGCTAACACAGAAGATTTGAATCGGGCAAAACGCTCACAATTAGAACAAATCCTTGCAACCCTCGCATGGGTTGCCATTGTTGATGCATTTCAGCATTGGTTATACGAAAATCCCAGTCATTCTGTTGAAGCTCGAGAAGCATCATGGTTACAAATACTATCATTATACGATACCGGAATTATTGATTGGTCAGAATTGCACCATATTCAAAAAAGTACCTGGCAACGACAGTTACATATTTATGAAGTTCCATTTTATTATATCGAATATGGCATTGCCCAATTAGGAGCTATTGCACTCTGGAAAAATTACAAAACCAATCCGGAGCAAACACTCAATTCATACGAAAAATTCCTCACAGTCGGATATACGAAAACAATTCCCGAAATATATGCAGAAGCCGGTATCACATTTTCGTTTGACAAACAATATATTCAAGATTTAATACATTTTGTACAAAGCGAATTAGAAGAACTATAAAATGAATATTATTCACATTTCCGATTTGCATATAGGAGAAGAAACAGAATTTACTCATAATATAAACACTCGAAAAAATCTTACGCATCTCCTCTCTCACATCAATAAATATGAATTTGATGCATTAGTAATTGGTGGCGATTTGGCATATTCCGAGGGAAGTGAATATATATATTCACACATAGCTACACAACTTAAAATAATTCCCCAACGAACATTTATGATTGCCGGAAATCATGATAATAAACAACTGCCCATCAAATTTTTATCAAATAGACGACAGTTGCGATTCATTTAGAATAGCACACCACAATATTGGGTTTCAGGTGATTTCAATACGCAAACCATCAATTCAGACAGACGTAAAATGGATTGACACAAACTTCTAAATTACACAATTCACAATTAAGGA
>JAQICB010000046.1 GCA_027858745.1 Bacteroidales bacterium | reverse complement strand
AGATTAGCTCCGCTAAGCTCGTCCTTTGTCCTCGGTTGATATAAAAAACTGTTTATCAAGGCAAATTATTGAATAATAGCGAGCTATTGTGAAATAATTTAACGCAGAAAAACTGTTTTTTATGCAAAGCATATCAAATTATTGGAACTGCATTATATTTTCTATTTTACACAAACCCTCAATCATTAAGGTATTATCTGTAAAAAAAACATAATGCACATTGATTATATGATATTTATATATACTTTTGTGTATGATACTAATTGTGTTTTTTAATAAAAAAAATCGCATAGCATCTTACAAAGGTCATTTTATGTAAAAAAATCAATATGAAAAACCTTATATTTATAGTCTTCTCATTATTATTTTTCATTCACGGTTTTGCCAACAATTTAGTTGTACAAAACTATTCTACTCAAGAAGGGTTATCGCAAAAAACAGTATCAGATATTATTACTGACAGACATGGTTTTTTGTGGATAGCAACATCAAGCGGATTAAATAAATATGACGGTTATTCATTCACCAATTATTTTCCCGACACAAGTCAAAATAGCATTAGCACGCTTACCATAAATAGTTTACTTGAAGATTCAAAAGGAAACATTTGGATTGCCGGCAATTCCGGTATTGAATATTACAATCCATACACCGAAACATTTCACACCATTACTTCACATAATAATAAAGATAATTTTTATAGCAGTCTCATTGAATTACCCAATGGTGAAATATGGACATGTGGAATTAATGGTATTTATGTAATTAGAAATACAAATGGTATATATGAAATGGAAGAGTGTGATATTGAACATGACAAATCAAAAATTTACACTTCTAAAATCTATTGGGCATATGGATATGTGTGGGCAGCTTCGGGAACAACAATTATTCGTATAAATGTTGAAGAAAAATCAACTCGAGCAATTAAAATTCATACCAAAAACAGCTATGTATCGCATATGCATACCGGTAATCCGAACGAATTGATAGTAGTATCGTCGCACAATGGCTGTACATTAATAAATACTGAGACAATGAATTTTTCGAAGATTTCAAGTTCTCGTATTCCTTCTTCTCAATCGCACGCAATAATTATGTTTGATGCCGTTCGCACGAGTCCACACGAATTACTCATATGTACTTCAGTCGGTTTTTTTTCGTATACTCAAAACGGAATTACCCAATCGCCTCTTAATAAAACACAAAACACCGATTTATTTAAAGATTACATCAGTTGTGTTATTATCGAAGATAATGGCAATATATGGCTTGGAACATATAATTACGGCATATTTTCTATCATACAAACATCTTCTGAATTTAAACAATCATTTGTAACAGAAGATGCAGAAAATGAAAAAATAAGCGTTACCGGTTTGCATATTTTCAAAAACAAATCGCTTATATGGGGAAATAAACATGGTATTTTTTATAACTCTTCATATACAAACATTTCTCTGTCTTCATCGAAAAATATACATGATATGTATGTTAACAATACCTATTCAATTAATAATGACTCCATTCTTTTTATCTCAAAAAGCGGCACAATTTACCTGTACGATAATACAAGAGAAAGCTTTACTCTTATTCAAGATATTTATTCAGCACAAAATGTATATTATGATCCACAGACTCAGATAGTATGGTGTGCAACTTGGGGATGGGGACTTGTAGGGTTCAATATTCATACCCGCAAAGAATATTCTATAGACATAAAACAAGACGATTATTATCACACCAACATTTACTCAATAACTGGCGATTCTGAAGGTCGACTGTATCTGGGAATGCTCAATGCGGGTTTTATAGTTATTGAGCAAGCACATACCGAAAATCCGAAAATAACCGTCCATAATGCCGGCACAAATAGTAAAATGCACAATAACTTTATACTTGACATGCATAACGACGGAAACGGGAGTATTTGGATTGGCACCTGTTATCAAGGACTATACAAATATTCTATTAATGATAAAGTAATTTCGCATGTGTATAAACCCGACAAAGAACACACCTTTGTCATTGAAGCTTTGTGTTCGGATGAATACGGGAATATTTGGTTTTCATCAAATCACAGTATTTCGAAATTCGACATTTCGAGCAATAATGTGACCCATTATTCAAAACACGACGGCATTCCGGTAGGTTTCTACAATGGTATAGCATATAAAGAGCAGTCCGGACAATTATTTTTTGGCGGATTCGAAGGACTTATTCGTTTTTATCCCGACAGTCTTTCCAAAGAGATGAACCCAATTAAACCAAATATTATAGATTTAAAAATATTTGGCTCATCAGTCTCCCCTTCCCGCACATTCCAAAATATCTCAATTTTGGATTCATCGATTATGTATACACATTCTATTGAATTACCCCATTATCTGAATTCAATTTCTATTGATTTCGCAAGTCTCAATCCGTCTTTTGCCTCTGGAATACAATATAAATACAAGCTTCAAAATGCCGACAAGCAGTGGGTTAAAAATAATAAACAAAACCGAACAGCAACTTATTCTTCCCTGCAACCGGGAACATATACTTTTACAGTTCTGTCCTCCTTCGATAACAGTTCGTGGAGCGAAGCACGAAATTTACAAATTACTATTTTGCCCCCATGGTGGGAAAGATGGTGGTTTACGCTCATTGTTTTTATGTTTATTATTTCCGGTGTATATACATTTATTTATATACGAACACGAAAAATTAAGCTGCACAATCAACAATTAGAGAAAAAAGTTACGCAACGTACCGAAAAATTGGAGGAATCGAAACTGGTTATTGAAATGAAAAATCAAGAACTTATTGAGGCTCTTCAGATGAAAGATCGGCTTATTGGTGTGATTGGTCACGATTTACGAAACCCAATGTCTGTGTTACACAACACCTTGCATGTGATAAAAACAAGCAAGTCAGAAATAACCCCTTCTGAATTTGAACAATATTTGAACAATGCAGAACATGCAAGCCAAACAATTATAAACCAACTCAATATGATGGTAGATTGGGCTCACGGAAATCTTAATATTATTGCATACAATCCGGTAGAAATTAACATTGGTGTTCTTATTGCCGATGCAATGCAAATTGTAGATGAAAGTGCTCGGGAAAAAAATATTAGCATTATTGTTCAATCCGATTACAGCACCAACGCCTTTGTCGATCCACGAATGATAAATGTCGTGTTTCGTAATTTATTATCCAACGCCATCAAATTCACTCCCGAAAACGGTACTATTGTGATTTCATGTTCCGAAGATAAACACATGTTGAAAATTTCATTTATTGATACCGGTATAGGCATAAAACCCGAAACACTCTCCCGTTTGTTTGGTGATTTACAAAAAGAAGACATATCCTTTGGTACACATAATGAATCCGGAAGTGGATTAGGACTACAAGTGTGCAAAACCTTTGTTGAAAAAAATAATGGTTCAATATCTGCACAGAGTTCACTCAATAACGGTAGTGTCTTTACCGTTTATATTCCCAAAGGAACAAAACTGGCAATAACAAACTTCGTTCCCCAAGCTCACAAACAACCAGATATTTCTGATACACAAAACAATCACAAACAATACTGCATACTTTTAATAGATGACAATAAAGAACTCATGTCAATTCTTAATTCTATTTTCTCCGAAAAATTTGCCGTTATTATGGCTTTTGATGGGAATAAAGGTTTACACCTCGCACAAAATATGAATCCTGACATTATTATTAGTGACATAAATTTACCCGACAAAAATGGATTTGAAATTTGCTCTTTTTTAAAAGAAAACAAAAACACAGCTCATATTCCCATTATTTTAATTTCCGGAGATACTTCAGAAGATATTGAAATACAAAGTTATTCATGCGGTGCAAATGATTTTATCGGTAAGCCATTTAACCCGGAAGCTCTTATTTATAAAATTAATGCTCTCATTTCGTTTGTATCGAACAAACAAACAAAAACCGATAATTTCATTCTTCCCGAAAGTCCTGATAATGCTATTGTGAAAAAAATTGTGGACATTATGAATGAAAATTTAAATAATCCGGACTATTCGGTTGATTTAATTTCTCAAGAACTGGGACTTAGTCGCACACAATTTTGGAGAAAAACAAAGCAGGCTTTTAATCAATCACCGGGCGATTTAATACGCGACATTCGTCTCCAAAAAGCAAAAGAAATGCTCGAAAGCGGCACATATCGAATTTCTGATATTGCATATAATGTGGGATTTAATGATCCTCGCTATTTTTCACGGTGTTTTTCTCAAAAATTCGGGATTTCGCCATCCGAGTATCATAAAAATAATTCGTAAAAACCCATTCACGTGTATTCGATATATTCTCATTATACTCGTTAGTCCGATTGCGTTTATTAACCTGTTGGAAAGTTAAATTCAAAAATACAGCTTTTTTTAGTAAGGAATATATAGTACTTTTGACTACTAAAATTAAAAAAATGACAGAAGCTGTTTCACTAATTCTTAAAAACACATTATCCATCACTTTCTTTGTGATGATTATGATGTTACTTATCGAATATATTAATGTTCGTACATCTGGTGCATTTAGCAAACACATTAAAAAAACCGGTTTTCGACAAATTCTATTAAGTTCACTTATGGGAATAATCCCGGGCTGTCTCGGCACATACACCGTTGTTACACTCTACACCCACCGATTAATTAGTTTTGGTGCAATTACCGCAGCATTTATTGCCACTATGGGAGACGAAGCCTTTTTACTTTTCTCTACCATGCCGGTTCAAGCATTGTTCATTACCGCTTTCCTATTCGTTATTGGCATCGTAAGTGGCGTAGTGATTGACAAACTCACACCGGCAAGAAAAAAAATGGCACATACCAAAAATATACAACATTTTGAAATTCACGAAAATGAACTACAAACCATTACCAAACCATTCCGAACTATTCGTGAAAATTTACGACACGCCTCCCCCCACCGAACATTACTTATAACCGGTGCAATCAGTGTTATCTTATTTGCTGTTTTTGGCGGAATCGGTCACAATCACGATTTACTTACGACGGCTAATGTGCACAATCACGACGAGCATAATTCGCCGTTTGGCTGGCTCAATATGACCTTTATTATCATTTCTCTTTTCACTCTCTATATTGTAAGTATTGTTCCCGAACATTTTCTTGAAGAACATTTGTGGAATCACATTATTCGCAAGCACTTTTTCAAAATCATACTCTGGACATCTCTTGTTATTACCGGAGTATATATTCTCAATCAACACATTCATCTGCAAGAATACTTGGATGATTATATGTTTCACATTTTAATTGTTGCTGTACTTGTTGGACTCATTCCCGAATCCGGACCACACGTATTATTTTTATCATTATATCTTTCAGGAACCATTCCACTCAGCATATTATTAGCAAATTCTATTGTTCAAGACGGACATGGTTCTCTGCCTCTATTTGCGGAAAACAAACCAGCTTTTTTTAAAATTAAATTGATAAATCTTGTTATTGGTTTTGGTGTTGGAGCGGTTGGACTGTTGGTGTAATTTTAATTGTTAATTATCAATTGTGAGATATTAGTCATTAATACACCAAAAATCAATACCCATCTCACTCACAACTTTTGTATATAAAAAAACAGGAGGTCTATAAGCCGGATTCTGTTTCTGCCGAAGCAGAATTTCTATCATTTATCTTCGCAACCTACCCTCCAACATCAGGCGGGCAGCCTTCAAACGTTGGTATACATGGTCTTGCAACTCGTAAGTGGCACGGCTGTCACAATCGCTTGCAACACCGGTGGGCTCTTACCCCACCTTCTCACCTTTACTCACGCACACGGCGTGAGCAGTTATTTTCTTCTGCCATACTATACCCTCACAGATATCTGTTCTTTCAACAGTACGATGCCCTGCGTTGTCCGGACTTTCCTCCCTGTATTGCTACAGAGCGATAGAACGACCTCCTGCACCGCAAAAATACATATTAAATACGATGAAATGCAAATTAGAAGATAAAAGGTTCACACACCTCTAACCATTTATCATAAACCACCTGTAAATAGTAGGGGCGACCCTTGTGGTCGCCCTTGATAATTGAAACGTGGTCACCCATGAAATTAAAAACATTCCCACCCTTGATAATAATGGGCAACCACAAGGGATTGCCCCTACGATTACCATTGGAAATATTATTGGGGCAATTAAATCAATAACAACAAACGCATATATTTGGGGGGGGGTGAAAACCAACCATT
>JAQICB010000077.1 GCA_027858745.1 Bacteroidales bacterium | reverse complement strand
TATTATTCAATAATTTACCTTGATAAACAGCTTTATTTATTAATCTGAACTCGAAAAATTTGAACTCAGGTTATAAATAAGCTTGAAATGCCCTTTATGAGAATAAATAGCACATCTTAATTATATCTTGTATATTACAGGATTTTCATTAACCTTACACTTAATATAATACCTTTAAAACATTGGCTTGTAATTTATTGTATACTAATAATATGTGTTTATACGATACTTTTGGGTAAAATCAATCAAACGCTTAAACTCACCATTTATATAAACAGTATAAAAAACTGTTTTTGTGACAATTACACCAATTGGAAACGCGTTAAAAAAACGTTTCCAATTTGTTTACAAAACAATATTGGTTGGGGTTACAAATGTATACAAAGCGAGTTGTAGAATGGATTTGTTGTCTGTGCTAAATGTGATAAAATGTTACAAATGTAACTATTTTATTCCGCTATTAAGAGTTCGTGTGAATCCTATAGAAATGACTGATAAAATAATATCAATAGCCTTCCCCACCCTCTCCGGGAGAAATGATAATTCGTCGGCAGACCATTTACCAAGAACATAATTGATTTGTTGACCTCGAGGAAACTCGTTTCCTATACCAAAGCGTAAGCGTGGGTAATTAGATGTATTTATTGTTTGTTCTATATGCGCGAGTCCGTTATGCCCTCCTGAGCTTCCTTTGGCTCTCAATCGGAGTGTTCCAAATGGTAGGGCGACATCGTCAACGATAATAAGAACGTGAGAAAGTGGTATTTTTTCTTTTTGCATCCAATAGTTAACTGCTTTCCCTGAGAGATTCATATAGGTTGTTGGTTTAATTAAAACTAATTGTCTCCCCTTATATCTCATTTTTGCAACACTGGCATATTGTCTTTGTTCGAATGAAACATTGTTATCTTTTGTTAATTGGTCTAAAATGGTAAAACCTATATTATGCCTGGTATTTTTATATTCTTGACCAATGTTTCCTAAACCTACAATTAAATACTTCATATGTATATTTTTAATTGACTTTTATTGTGTCATGTCCATTTATTCTGCAATGCTTAGTAAATATTCAGAATTATTTGATATACTTATTTTACCAAGCAACAAAGAAATAAAATTACATATAGTTTTGTCCAAAAATAAAAAAAACCGTTGTAAATTAAAACAACGGTTTTTATAGATGTAAATATATTTGTTTATATACCTATTATTCAGCACCTTCTTCACCACCATCAGCCTCAGGAGTTCCCGGAACGGCAGCATCAACTTTAGCCGCAGCACGAACTGTTTTAACGGCACATACAACAGCGTTTTTAGGCTCTTGAATTTGTAAATTATCATATGATAATGAAGGGATTTTAATTGATTGTCCTATTTGTAATTTAGTGATATCAACATCTAATTTAGAAGGAATATCAGCCAACAAACCAAACACACGAATTTTTCGCATTTTAATCATTAATTTACCACCTTTTTTAACACCTACAGAGTCTCCAACGATGTTAATAGGCATTTTAATTGAAAATGGTTTGTCTTCAAATATCTGAAAGAAATCAATATGAATTACCCTGTCAGTTACCGGGTGAAATTGAATTTCTTTAATAACAGCTTTGTATTCTTTCTTTTCAATTTTTAAATCAATAATAAACACTTCGGGTGTGATATATGCTTTTTTAAAAGCTTCTTCATCAACTATAAAGTGAATATTTTCTTTTTCGCCACCATAGAGAACACACGGAACTTTTCGTGCTATTCTTAATGCATGAGAACTTGTTTTACCTAAGTCTTTTCGTAAATCGCCTTGAACTGCTAAAATTTTCATATTACCATTATTTATGTGCTACTTACAACTGTCGTTGTCCATCACACGGTTTATTGTTTAAATTTAAGGTCGCAAATATACTGTTCTTTTTTTATTCTATAACAATAAAATTTGAACTAATTGAATCATTCTCATATACTTTTTTAATAGAATCTGCTAAAAATTCAGCACATGATAAAATTTTAATTTTTTCCGGTATCTCTTTATGGTAAATAGTGTCTGTAATAATTAGTTCATCAATAGCAGAGTTGTTTATTCGTTCAAATGCCGGTCCCGAACATACCGCATGTGTTGCAATAGCACGAACACTCTTCGCTCCTTTTCCCATTACCAGATCTGCTGCCATAGTTATTGTTCCGGCAGTGTCTATCATATCGTCTACAATTATCACATTTTTACCTTCTACATTACCAATAATTTCCATTGAATCAACTACGTTTGCCGCTGTTCGGGTTTTGTGACAAATAGCAATATCAGCATCTAAAAATTTCGCATAAGCTTTAGCACGTTTGGTTCCACCCATATCCGGAGCTGCTATCAACAAATCAGGAACATGTAAGTTTCGTAAATAAGGAACAAAAATACTCGATGCATATAAATGATCTACCGGCACATCAAAAAATCCTTGAATTTGACCGGCATGTAAATCCATCGTGATTACACGATCTACACCGGCTGCACTCAACAAATTAGCCATTAGTTTCGCACCAATTGATACACGAGATTTTGACTTTCTGTCTTGACGAGCAAAACCAAAATATGGTATTACCGCATTTACTTGCCATGCTGATGCACGTTTTGCAGCATCAATCATAAGTAATAACTCCAAAAAATTATCCGATGGTGCAAATGTTGATTGAACAATATACACATCACAGCCACGTACAGAATCATCAAAACGAGGTTCAAATTCCCCATCACTGAAACGCTCGACAGAGGTTTTACCTAAATCTACACCAAAATGATGTACAATTTTTTGTGTTAAATAATTTGTTGCTGTCCCGGTGAAAATTTTAATAGGATGTTTCTCCATTCCATTCATAATTTTATATTATTCTATAATTTTGAATTCTTTCCAACTGAGAATTGATATATCTTCCTGTTTTCTCATACAAAATGCTTCAACAAACGCTTTTGCCAATCTGGCATTTGTAAGTAATGGGATGTTAAAGTCAATTGCACTTCGTCTAATAGTGTAATCTCTATCTAATTCTGCTTTTGTTAAATTTTTGGGGATATTTATTACCAAATCTATTTTTTTCTCTTTTAAGTATTCAAGAGAATTGGGACTTTTATCTTCGTCCGGCCAATAAATAAGGGTGTTTTTAATATTATTTTCGTCTAAAAATCGTGATGTTCCATCTGTTGCATACAGGGTATATCCATGCTCAACCAACAATGCACTAGTTGATAATAAATCAACTTTAGATTTTATTGGACCCGAAGAGATTAAAATATTCTTTTCCGGTATTCTATATCCAACCGACAACATTGCTTTTAAAATAGCATCGTAAAAGTCATCTCCTAAACATCCTACCTCTCCGGTAGACGACATATCTACACCCAACACAGGGTCTGCTTTCGATAAACGAGAGAATGAAAATTGAGATGCCTTAACACCTATGTAATCGAGATCAAACATTGATTTGTGCGGTTTCTCATATGGTGCTTCCAACATAATAGAAGTAGCTGTTTCTATAAAATCGTGTTTGAATACTTTTGAAACAAATGGAAAACTTCGTGATGCACGAAGGTTGCACTCGATTACTTTTATATCATTGTTTTTTGCCAAGAACTGCATATTAAACGGTCCTGATATTTGTAATTCTTGTGCTATTTCTTTAGCCACACGCTTAATTCGTCGTATGGTTTCAAAGTATAATTTTTGCGGAGGAAGAACCATTGTTGCATCTCCGGAGTGAACTCCTGCAAATTCAACATGTTCTGATATAGCATATATCTCTATCTCTCCTTTGTTTGCAACAGCATCAATTTCTATTTCTTTAGCTTGTTCCAAAAACTCAGTAACAACTACCGGATATTCTTTCGATACTTTTGCTGCTAAAGTCAAAAAATGTTGCAGCTCATCTTTGTTACTCACCACATTCATTGCAGCACCCGAAAGTACGTATGATGGTCTAATGAGAACCGGAAATCCAACTTTATCAACGAAATCATAAATATCATCAATATTTGTCAGCTCTTTCCATTCGGGTTGGTCAATGCCTAAATCATCCAACATCATAGAGAATTTATGTCGATTCTCTGCACGGTCAATATTTAGTGGAGATGTTCCCAAAACAGGCACGTTTTGGCGGTGCAATTTCATTGCAAGATTGTTCGGAATTTGTCCCCCGGTAGAAACAATGACTCCTTTTGGAGACTCTAGATCATGTATATCAAGAACACGTTCAAATGATAATTCGTCAAAATACAATCTATCACATTCATCATAATCCGTACTTACTGTTTCCGGATTATAATTAATCATAACCGAGCGAAAGCCTTGTTTTTTAATTGTTTTAATGGCACTAACACCACACCAGTCAAACTCCACACTGCTACCTATACGATATGCTCCCGAACCGAGAACAATTACCGATTTATTGTCATTCTCATATTCAACATCATTTTCGGTTCCACCATATGTTAAATATAAATAATTGGTTTGAGCAGGAAATTCTGCCGCAAGTGTATCAATTTTTTTAACTGCCGGAAGAATGTGTAATTTTTTTCGATACTCACGAACCGCAAGCACTTCCTCCTGCATGTCTGTCACATCTATTTTGAGAATATAACGGGCAATTTGAAAATCAGAAAAACCTGCTTTTTTCGCTTCTGACAATAAATCAACTGTAAGATCTTCAATTATTGATAATTCAGATAATTTATTTTTAATTATAAATATATGTTCTAATTTATGCAAAAACCACATATCTATTTTGGTCAGTTCCCAGATTTGCTTAACAGAATAGCCTTTTTCGAAAGCTTTTTCTATTGAGAAAATTCGCATATCTGTCGGGTTCTGTAACTCTTCTTCAAAACTATCAAACTCAATATCACGATTGCCAACAAATCCGTGCATACCCTGTCCGACCATTCGTAAACCTTTCTGAATAACTTCTTCGAAACTGCGACCGATAGACATTATTTCACCAACCGATTTCATACTTGAACCGATTTGTTTCGAAACGCCATTAAATTTATTTAAATCCCAACGAGGAATTTTACATACGATATAATCTAATGCGGGTTCAAAACACGCACTGGTTGTTTTTGTTACGTTATTCCGTAATTCATACAATCCGAATCCGAGTCCTAATTTTGCAGCAACAAATGCTAAAGGATATCCGGTAGCTTTTGATGCAAGAGCCGATGAACGAGACAAACGTGCATTTACTTCAATTACACGATAATCTTCGGAATTTGGATCTAATGCATATTGAATATTACATTCACCAACAACGCCAATGTGTCTGATTACTTTTATACCTATTTCACGTAACTTGTGATATTCACTATTTGTAAGCGTTTGTGATGGTGCAACAACAATACTTTCTCCGGTATGAATACCGAGCGGATCGAAATTTTCCATATTACATACAGTAATACAGTTGTCATATGTATCACGAACAACCTCATACTCAACTTCTTTCCAGCCTTTGAGAGATTCTTCTATGAGACATTGCGGTGAAAAAGAAAAAGCATTAGCAGCCAATACTCGTAATTCTTCTTCATTATCACAAAAACCACTACCCTGTCCGCCTAATGTATATGCAGCACGAACAATTACCGGATATCCGATATTTTTTGCTGCTTTTACCGCTTCATCTATAGAGTTTGTTGCTTGGCTACGAGCTGATTTAACATCTATTTCGCGAAGCTTATTAACAAATAAATCGCGGTCTTCAGTGTCCATAATTGACTGAACAGGTGTTCCTAAGACCTCGATATTATATTTTTCAAGCACTCCCGACTTAAACAATTCCACACCACAATTCAGAGCAGTTTGTCCACCAAAAGCAAGTAATATTCCTTCAGGTTTTTCTTTTGCAATTACTTTTTCAACAAAATAAGGAGTAACGGGTAAAAAATAAATGGTATCGGCAATACCTTCAGAGGTCTGAACGGTTGCAATATTCGGATTTATTAATATTGTTTCTATCCCTTCTTCTTTTAATGCCTTAAGAGCTTGCGAGCCGGAATAATCAAATTCTCCTGCCTCGCCAATTTTTAAAGCTCCCGAACCTAAGATAAGTGCTTTTTTAATATGTTTTTTCATCTATTGAATTCTTTAATTAGTTTGCAGTTTTTTCATGAATGCTGTGTGTGTTTGTACTCATCAACAAGCTGTAAAAAATCATCAAATAAATATTCTGTATCTGTTGGTCCTCCGGTTGCTTCGGGGTGAAACTGACAAGAGAAAATAGCACGTGTTTTGTGTTTTATTCCTTCGCACGTACCATCATTGATATTAATAAATAATGGTTCCCAATTACCCGATACTTTTTTAATATCGACTGCATAACCATGATTTTGAGAGGTAATAAAGCAACGATGCGTACCTATTTGTTGTGCCGGCTGATTATGACTCCGGTGTCCGTATTTCAATTTAAAGGTATTGGCACCACTTGCTAATCCGAGTAATAAATTACCCATACAAATACCAAAAACAGGTGTGTCTTTAGTATCTAATGCTTTTTTGATATTATCGATTGTTTTTTGCAGATTTTTTGGGTCACCGGGACCGTTCGATATAAACAAGCCATCATAATCAAGTTGGGTAAAATCATAATCCCAAGGTACACGAATCACCTGAACATTATCTCGTTTTAAGAAACAACGAATAATATTATTTTTCACACCACAGTCAACCAATACAATTTTACGGTCACCTGTTCCGTAGCGTACTACTTCTTTTACACTTACCTGTTCGACTACATTTTCAACGGCAGGGTCAAAAAAAGGAATATCTTCATCATCAATAATTATTTTTCCCAACATGGTTCCGCTTTCACGTAATTTCTTAGTAAGAGCGCGAGTGTCAATTCCAAAAATTCCGGGAACGTTAAACTCGTGTAACCATTCCGATAAACTTTTTTCTGCATTCCAATGAGAATACTCGAAGGAATAGTCAGATACAACAAGACCAGATACTTGGACCTGGTCTGACTCTAAAAATTTTGGTAATAAATTGGAATCTAATCGATTGCCGGGAACACCATAATTACCGACTAAGGGATAGGTTGAAACGAGAATTTGACCTCGGTAGGATGGGTCTGTTAAACTCTCAACATAACCGGTCATCGCAGTGTTAAAAACGACCTCTCCCGACCGCGACTTCTCATACCCAAACGACAGACCTTTATATTCTGTCCCGTCTTCTAAAACTAATCTAATTTTCTTACAATCTGGCATGAATTATATTTTATGAATACATCACTAAAAAAACTGCACAAATATATATGTAATAAGAGCTTCCCCAAAATATTTTAGAAGTTATTATTAACAGTTTATAAATATGACTTAATTAGATAAAAAAAAAGCGTACAACATACTTTTTACTTTAGTAAGTCATACAGCAATTACGTGTTTGTAGTATTAAAAACACCGAATATAACGCTTATTTTTTTGTTTTTTTCGCTTTCGTTTTGGTAGCTTTTTTTGGCTCCTTAACTTCTTCTTCAGCAACTACAATTTCTTGTTCAGGATTATCTTCTTGAAAAAGCAATTCACTGTCAATAAGTATACGACCACAATATTCACATACAATAATTTTTCGATGTGTTTTGATGTCTAATTGACGTTGTGGCGGAATTTTATTAAAACAACCACCACATGAATCTCGTTCAACACTCACCACTGCGAGCCCGTTAAGAGCATTGGTGCGAATTCGTTTATAGGCATTAATTAATCGTGGTTCTACGAGTTGAGCTAATCGTCCAGATTGTGCAACTAACTCATCTTCTTCTTTTTGCGTTTCAGAAACAATAGAATCTAATTCTTTTTGTTTTTGTTCTAAATCTAATTTTCGGTCTTCTAAACGTGCTTGTGCATCATTTAAAATTTCTTTTTTGTTTTGGATATCAAACGAATATTCTTTTATTCGTTTTTCGCTTAATTCAATTTCTAACTGTTGAAATTCAATTTCTTTTGCTATCGATTCAAATTCACGATTATTCCGAACATCCATTTGTTGTTCTTCATATTTTTGTATAAGTGTTTGTGAATTTGTTATTTCATTTTTTTTACTTGAAATATCATCATTTTTAAGCTGAATTTCTGCCTCAATTTTCTGAATTCGAGTTTCTAACCCGGCAACTTCATCTTCGAGATCGTTCACTTCTAAGGGCAATTCACCGCGTAAAGTTTGAATTTCATCAATTTTTGAATCTACGTCTTGTAATTCAAATAATGCTTTTAGTTTATTTTCAACTGACGTTTGTTGTACTGTTGTATCTTCTTTTTTAGCCATTTTAAAGATATTTTATCGGATTCGTATTAACCTGTGAAAAATGAGTTGCAAATTTAGGAAAATTTTTCATTACTAAGTCATAAAAAATCTCTTTTGTAAATTGTTCTGATTCATAATGTCCAACATCTGCTATAATCATCTTATTATCAGGCAAAAAGAAATCGTGGTATTTTACATCGGCGGTAATAAAAATATCTGCTCCTTGTTTCTGTGCTTGAGATATTAAAAAACTACCTGAACCACCGCACACAGCTACTTTAGAAACTTTTTTAAGCTCAGATTTACATAGTTTTACATAAGGCACTGAAAATGTTTTTTTTAGTAATGCTACACATGATTCTACTGAAATTGGCTCAGAAAACTCTCCAATCATGCCGGCTCCGATACTCGGATGAGTATTTTCGGTGAGAAAAATGTCGTATGCAACCTCTTCGTAGGGATGATGTGCGAGTAATGCTGAAATAACTTTTTGTTGAGCATATACCGGACACAGCATTTCAATTCTACTTTCTTGTTCGGTATGAATTTTATATGGTTCTCCCACAAAAGCCTGTGTATTTTCTAATGCACGAAACTGACCTTCTCCGCGAACGGTAAAACTGCACGAATCGTAATTGCCAATATGCCCCGCTCCTGCTTCTGCCATGACTTCTTTAACGAGTGAAGCGTGTGAATGAGGCACGTAGCTTACTATTTTGCACAATTGCTCTTTTTCGGGTGCAAGTATTCGGGTATTGTGTAATCCTAATTTTGAAGCTATTTTGCTGTTTACCCCACCGCTAATCATATCGATATTGGTGTGTACACAATAAATAGCTATATTATATTGAATAGCTTTTCGCACACATCGTTCAACAAAATGTGCACTCGAAATACGAGATAATTTTTTAAAAATCAAAGGATGGTGAGATATTATGCAGTCTACCCCTAATTCGTGAGCTTCTTCTATTACTTCTTCGGTTATATCTATCGTACATAAAATTGCAGATATTTCATCATCAAAATCTCCAATCTGAAGACCGGAATTATCATACGATTCTTGCAAAGAAAAGGGGGCAAATTCTTGGAATACTGAGTGAAGTTCTTTGATTTTCATGTATATATATTAATTAATGGTATCATGATTATTTCTTTTTTCACGTAGTTACTGTCGAAAACTTCACATATATACTGTTATTCTCTTCAGAAACACAGAAAAAAAGTAGTTTTCGTGCAAGCACTACATTAATTCAAAGATAAAAAACAAAACATAAATGGCCATACATTTGTATTTATTTTTTACGTCAACCGATACCGTTTTCCCGGTAATGTTTGCACAACGCCCTTAAACTCCAAAGATAAAAGTAAAGAAGATACTTTACTCATGGGAAAAGTGCTTCGTAGTGCAATCACATCAACTGTCATTTCGGTTTCGCTTGTAAGGATTGTGTGTATTGTTTGCTCGTCATCTGTGAGTTCAACAAACATTCTTTTTTGCACATGCTGATTTGGTTGAATGTCCCAATTTAAATTTTTTACAACATCATTCGCACTTTCTATCAATGCGGCTTTGTTTGTTTTTATCAACATATTGCATCCTTCGGAATATGATTGGCCAACCGAACCGGGAATGGCAAAGACATCTCTATTGTATTGCTGAGCAAAATCAGCTGTTAATAATGCTCCTCCTCTTTTTTTACTTTCTATAATAATGCTTGCATCACTCATACCGGCAATAATTCTGTTTCGTCTTACAAACAAAGATTTCTCGAATACGGTTTTGCTGTGATATTCACTCAAAACAGCACCATGTTCTCTAATTTGCTCTGCAATGGCAAAATGACCGGAGGGATGAATACGTTGCATGGGAGAACCCAATACGGCAATTGTTTCTAATCCGTTTTGTAAGGCATTTTTATGTGCACACACATCAATTCCAAATGCCAAACCACTTATTATTATTGGTTTGTATGATGCCAGTCCGGCAATAATATCCTCACACACTTTTCGTCCATATTCTGTTGCATTGCGTGTTCCCACTATAGAAATAATTTTTTGCGAATTAAAATCTACATTTCCACTATAAAAAAAAATAAGTGGAGAATCTTCACAATTTCGCAATCGTTCGGGATAAAATGCATCGGTATAGGCACAGATTTTTATGTTCTTCTTATCTGCCAATTCTAACTCTTCATCAGCTTTCCGCAAGGCATTATTGTGCCTGATTGCTCGCGTTAAAACACCTCCGATACCATTGATTTTTTGGAGATTTTGTGGCGATTCATTAAAAACTGCTTCGGCACTACCGAAATACGTAACAAGTTGTTTAGCCATTATAGGCCCTATACCTTCGAGCATATTCAATGCTAAAAGATACCGAGATGTGTGTTGCGACATAAAAAATTTGTAAAAAAATTACTGTTTATTCTGTAGAATCGGACAGAAGCAATAAACAAGGAATTGTTCGTACCAATTCATAATAATCTTCTTCTAACATTTTAGGATACTCTCGAACCGGAGCATAACCTTTTACTATTTTATATATACTCATATTGTTGGTATTAATATACCAATCTTCTATAAAAGCAAAGCCTTTTATTTCGGAATAATCCATACGTACCGTGTCGTATTCAGTAAGAAGAGAATCGGAATCTTCAAAATAATATTCAGACTCCTTAATCTCCTCACCCAGACTTTCACGAACTTCCTGAGGAGTCATTTTTTGCAAAGGATCGCGAGATGTGAAAACATATACAGAATGTTTTCCCGATAAAATATTATCTGTTAGTACCTGAACAACATGAGATGTCGGAAAATTATCAAAAGAATTTTTAAATATCTGATTATCAAACGCAACTTCATACGCAATATTTGTTCCCAACAAAACAACATGAGAATCGTTTGTGTCTATCTGCTCAGCCTCATCACAATTATATGTAGCAAGGAGTGTTTTTTTAATTTCGGTAATAGAATCCTGTGTTTTTTGAGAGCGTACCAAAGAATAATTTTTCACTTTCTTTATCATCTTATTCTGTGCCGAATCAAAAGCCCACTCTTCATCAAACACAAGATGTGTCATTTCGGATACCGGAACAGCTGACTGAGATTCTTGAGAAAAAGTCATTGCAGCTTGCCCCTCCGGATACGCAGTTGTTGTAAACGGATAAAAAGCTGTTAACTCTCCTTGTGCTGTTTTTTTAAAAAGCTTTGATATAAAACTCTCTCCATCAATTCCTTTCATAAACCAATATTCTTGCGGTACATACATATTATATTCGTATGTTAACTCTACTGTTGGTTGAATCAAATGATTGTGCATGTTCGTATCATCGTTTTGCGTTTGTTCTGAAGAACATGAAAAAGCAAATGCGATAATTCCTATAAGACAAATAAATAAACAATTTCTCATAACTATATTTTTATTATTCTACAATATATCGAATACTGAATCCAAATTTCGCAGCATTAAAACCACTATTTAAAACATCAACACTAGGATGCCAATCAATAGTGAGATTTAAGGGCACATCAGGAACAAATACATATCCTATCCCCAAAACACCATCAGGTCCTGCATCGAAATTTCCATTTCCCCATGTTCCGGCATGAGCACCAAAACCAATATACCATCGTAAACTGGCAGGAACATCAGGAATTGAATTAACAAATTTATATAATAAATTAGCTTCAACACCTGAACTGAAATTTGTAAGCACAAAAAAGTCAAAATGAGTTTTGGTACTCACAGCACGTTCATATGTTACTCCAACTGTACCAGAAGAACCGGCACCTCCCTCTATACGCATACCAAAAGCGGTGTTAAACCATTTTTGATTTGATCGTTGCGAAAAAGCAGTAGCTACTGAGAAAAATAAAACTACGAGAATTAATGCATGTTTTTTCATATGTTTATTTATTATTTTTTAGTTTGTGAATACTGGTTTAATACTTCTGATAAAGATAATATTTGTTTTTCCGAAAAACTATTAAGATTTATGGCCGGATATTTTGCAATTTTTTGCTGCTCATTTTTTTGATACAAAATCAGCCACACATTCTCATCATCTCGCTGTATCTCCGAAGAATAAAATGATGTTATCGGTAATTTATAGGTAGTATACGATCTCTTAAATTGAAAAAGCGGATAAAATCTAAACACAAGGAATTGAGGATCATCGTCGCTAAAGTAAATGAAATGATGTTTTTTTGAAAAATCTTTGCGAAAAGAGATATAAAAAAAGGCGCAATACCCAACAATAAATAGAAATCTATATAAAAAACTAAAAGATTCAATATAGCCAAATTCAGATAAAATTGTATCAGCAGCTAATGTTAACACAATTAAACTAAGCAGTAAAATCAAAGAAATAAAGAATTTTTTCTGAATTTTTGTTATTAATTTGTTGTTGTGAATTACCATAGTATTTTTTTTGTGTCAGCAAATATAAAAAATGAAAATTGATTCATAATATTGTTTCTATAGATTTTTATTATTTGCACAGTTAAAAAAGTGTGTATATTTGAATTTTAAAATTAACAGATGATTCCAAATTGTATATCTACATATGTTTCAGTAGATTTTGAATTCCAACGGGCGAACTCAATTATTATTCCTGAATCCGAAAAAATTATTTACGATATTATTCGTATTCAACAGTCTATTCCTTTATTTTGGGAAGAACATATTAATCGATTTTTACAAAGTCTTTCTCTAGCGAACGTACCACATTCCTATACACTCAAAGGATTGCATAGAGCAATTATGGAATTTATTGAACGAGAAAATATTGTGGAAGGAAATATTCGAATATCATGTAATTGTTATTCACATTATACACAGCTTTTTATCTATCAAATTAAACATTCGTACCCCGACAAAAACATGTATGAAAATGGGGTGAGTTCTGACCTTTTATATGCCGAACGGAGCAATCCGAAGGTGAAACAAGAGCTCCCCGTACGAGAAATTGCCAATATTGAGATACAAAAAAGGCAATTGTATGATATTGTGCTTGTTGACTCATCTAACAATATCCGCGAAGGGAGTCGTACAAATATATTTTTTGTCGATTCGCAGTCAAATCTTGTTACGGCACCCGAACAAGATGTGTTGAATGGAATCAGTCGCAAAAAAATTATTGAAATTGCACATATATTACATATTCCTGTTTTCGAAAAAAAAATTTCTGCTGCTTCATTACCAGAATATACAAGTGCTTTTTTTACGGGAACATCACCTCGAATTTTACCCATTAAATCTATCGGTACACAGACATTTTCTGTCGACAACAGCATAATACAATCAATACTCAAAACATATAATTCATACATTGAACAATATATAATTAATCAAAAGACACAAAAATCAAAAGACCTATGAACAAAAAAAATATAGCAATTTTAGGTGGTGGATACTCTTCCGAAGCGGAAATATCGAAAAACAGCACACACCAATTGTGCGAAATGATGGATACAAACGCATATTCTCTGTATCCTATATTTATCGAAAAAGATTCATGGTATGCCTTATATGAGGGGGTGAAATACCCGGTACACAAAGATAATTTCACCATTTCCATAGACAATTCTGTTATATTCTTTGATTGCATTTATAATTCAATTCACGGCACTCCAGGAGAAGACGGACACTTGTCGGCATATTTTGAGTTACTTAATATGCCATACACTAATTCAGATGTGTTTTCATCTGCACTCACATTTAATAAATATGCCACAAAGACATTTTTAAACTCCTTCGGCATAAAGAGTGCTAAGGGTGTGTTGATTGTTGAAGGAGCAGAAATCAATGAAGAGCATATACTTTCAGAACTCGGACTCCCCTGTTTTGTGAAACCTAATAATGGCGGATCAAGTTTTGGTATATCAAAAGTAAGCACAAAAGAACAACTGCTTCCGGCTATTGAATGTGCACTCAAAGAAGACACCGAAGTCTTAATTGAAAGTTTCATTGAAGGTGTTGAAATCTCAAACGGTGTCTACAGAATAGAAAACACAGTTCATGTACTTCCAATTACCGAAATTGAAACAACAAATGATTTTTTTGATTATCAGGCAAAATATGAAGGGAAAAGCAATGAAATTACCCCTGCCCGATTATCGAACGAACTTACAAAAATATGTCAAGATCTTACAAAACAGATATATACATTACTTCAATGCAAGGGAATATGCCGTATCGATTATATTGTGCAAAACAATACATTGTATATGCTCGAAATAAACACCATTCCCGGCATGAGTAAAGCCAGTATAATTCCTCAGCAAATACGAGCGGCAGGATTGAAAGAATCTGATGTTTTTACTGCAATAATTGAACATACAATAAAAGAGCACAACAAATAAACATATAACTAGTATTCGTCCTTCATAAATACTCATAATTTATAGACAGACTCTATATAATGTGAGTGTTTGTTGAATAAAAATCACGTCACATGTTTGGGTATATTACACCGATATTCTCATTGAGTTTTAGAAAAAAACACATTGAACGCAGTTTCATCAAAAAAAGGATAAAAAACAATACGTTTTACGCAGTAATTTATGTATTTTTGTGGTGTTGCTTGTTTCGATTAGTAATTTAAGAAGATTTTTTCATATATTTGTATGTAATCGATTAATGAAGTCTAAAGTTTAATGGTGTATGACAGAAATAGAAAAACATATTGAGGAACAAGTTGATAGTAAAGAAAATCAGAATTCCGAAACGAATAAAACGAAAGAGACCGACACACTCGATTCTTTTCAAGACATGACGGTACCTGAGCTTTTCAAAACTTTAGCTTTCTTAATTGACCAAGACAATATTGAAGAAATTCGCCCCAAAGTTGAAGACATTAAAACAGAATTTTATAAGCAAAATAAGCAAGAATACAATCAGCTTAAACAAGCATTTATTGAAGAAGGTGGAAAAGCAGAGGATTTTGTTTTTACAAATTCTGATGAAAATACATTTAAAGATTTATATTCAAAATACAAATCAAAACGCGATACTTTTTATCAGCGAATAGGAAAACAGAAACAGGACAATCTCACATTACGTCAAGATCTTATTCAAGAGCTTGAAAAGTTGATAAATACAAAAGAAACTTTACAGCACACATTTGATGTGTTTCGAACCATTCAGGAACGCTGGAAAACCGCCGGTCAGGTACCTTCTTCGGAACGAAAAAAAATATGGGAATCATATCATATTCAATTAGCGCGGTTTTACGATTATATTAATATTAACAAAGAACTTCGCGATTTAGATTTACGAAAAAACCTCGAAGCAAAAACGTTGTTGTGTGAAAAAGCAGAAGCTTTAAGCCAGGAAAAAAAGATTGTGAAAGCATTTGCAAAACTTCAAGAATTACACGAGTTGTGGCGAGAAATAGGTCCGGTTCAAAATGATGTAAAAGAAGATTTGTGGCAACGCTTTAAATCTGCAACAACGGTCATTAATAAAGCTCATCAGGATTATTTTAAATCATTGAAAGATAAAGAAAAAGATAATTTAGAAGCAAAAATAGAGTTATGCGAAAAGGTTGAAGATATTAATTCGCGATCAATCAAAAACATAAAAACCTGGAAAAAAACAAGCGAAGAGGTTATTGCTTTACAAAAGAAATGGAAAACAATTGGCTTTGCTCCTCAAAAACATAATGCAGAAATATACAATCGTTTTTCACAAGCATGTGATGATTTTTTCACGAAAAAGAGAGATTTTTTTAAAACAATTCACGAACAAGAACTTGCAAACAAAGATAAAAAAATAGCTTTATGCGAAAAGGCTGAATCTATGCTTGAACGAACAGATTGGAAAGACGCAAGCAGAGATTACATTCAACTACAAAAACAGTGGAAAGAAATTGGACCTGTACCCTTGCGTAACTCAAATAGTATATGGAGGCGCTTTAGTAAAGCCTGCGATAGGTTTTTTAAGCAAAAGAATGAGCATTTTGCACAAAAATACAACAAAACACAAGAAAACGTAGATGAAAAGAAAAAGGTTCTTGCCACTATAAAATCTCTTGCTGTGTCAGAAAAAAATGAAGACGATTTACAAAAGCTTCAGAAACTACAGCGTGAATGGAATGCTATAGGAAATGTGCCCGATGAACACAAAGATGCTTTATATATCGAATACAATACGGTTATTCATGAGAAATATAAAGAACTACATATTTCTGAAGAAGATAAACAGGCAGATTTATACAAAATAAAAATTGAAACACTTCAACAAAAAGATTCTGCAAAAATTGAATCGGAACAATATAAGTTGAAGAACAAAAGAAAGCATATTGAAGACGAATTGTTATTATTGGAAAACAATAAAGGTTTTTTTACCGTGACTGATAAATCTTCAGATATAATGACAACAATGGATGCTAAGATTGAAAAATGCAAACAAGATATCGAAAAAATTAATGAACAACTTCGTCTTATACGAAGTGTGAAACAAAAACAATAATATTATGCATAAAACACATCTCTTTATATTATTATGTAGCACATGTTTTTTTCTTAGCTCATGTGTTGATAATAAAAAATCAAATGATACTGATTTTAATGAAAATGTTGAATTAAATTCGGAAAATAAATTGCCTGAAACGCTTGAAAAAATAGGTTTGCCACAAAAATTAGACTACCTTATTAAAAATATGGTTATTTCGGACAATATGATAAAAACCTTATCGTCAAATCCAAATATTTTTAATTACGATTTATTGAATCCATATACAAACGCACAAAATTACACAACAAGTCGCTCCAAAGCTTTAAATCTAGGTATTTATGGTGCCGATTTAAATTATCTTATTCATTTTGCACAATCAGAGAATTCTATAAAATATTTAATTACGTCTCGTCAGTTGGCTGCTCAAATTGGTGTTGCCATGGCATTTGATCAGGAAACTATCAACAAGTATGAATCAAACATGGAGAATAAAGATGCCTTGATAACGATTATATTTTTGGCATACGACAATGTTAAAAAAATGCTTAAATCAGAAGATCAATTTCTTCTTTCAACACTTGTTATTACCGGTAGCTGGATAGAAAATATGTATTTAGCAACTCAATTACTCCCCTATTTTGATTCAACTGAAATAAAAACAGAATTAGTTCAAAAAATAATTCAACAAAATGAATATTTAGATAATATGACTGATCTTGTGTCTGAATTACAAGAAGGTGATAATATTTATATTAATAATTTAATGAAAGACCTCTCAAAAATCGATTCAGTGTATAAAACCTTTGATAATAAATTACTCACCGAAGATGATATAAAAAGTTTAGGGGAAGAAATAAGTAATTTACGTACACGATTAATAGAAGCAAAATAAATCAAATTTAAGAAGTACTCATTTTAAAATTTTTGTATTGTGGCAAAAACAAAATATATATTTGTAACAGGTGGTGTTGCATCATCTCTCGGTAAAGGAATTATATCAGCTTCATTAGGAAAGCTATTGCAAGCTCGCGGATATTCCGTTACTATTCAAAAACTTGACCCCTATCTTAACGTCGATCCGGGAACGCTAAACCCTTATGAACACGGCGAATGTTATGTAACCATTGATGGTGCCGAAACCGATTTGGACTTGGGACATTATGAACGGTTTTTAAATGAAGAAACTTCGCAACGAAATAATGTAACAACGGGAAGAATCTATAAAAATGTAATTGAAAAAGAACGGCGGGGTGATTATTTGGGAAAAACGGTTCAGATAATTCCTCATATTACTGACGAAATAAAACGAAATATAAAACTTCTCGGCACAAAAGGTCAGTACGATTTTATTATTACTGAAATTGGCGGTACTGTTGGTGACATAGAGTCTCTTCCATATATTGAGGCTGTACGTCAAATGAAATGGGATATGGAAGGTCAGTGTTTGTACATACACCTTACTCTTGTTCCTTTTCTTGCTGCGAGTGGCGAGTTGAAGACAAAACCGACACAACACTCGGTAAAGCAATTACTTGAATCGGGAATTCAACCCGATATATTGGTATTACGAACAGAAAAACCTCTTACATCTGATATTAAACGCAAAGTTGGGCTGTTTTGTAATGTTGATAAATCTTCGGTAATTGAATCGCGCGATGTGCCTACAATTTATGAGGTACCTATAGCAATGTTGAACGAGCAACTTGATACGACTATACTTAAGAAATTTAAAATGAAACCGGGTAACGAACCCGAACTTAAACCATGGCGTCTGTTTTTGGAACGACATAAAAATCCACAACAAACCGTCTCGATTGCTCTTGTAGGAAAGTATGTGGAATTGGCTGATGCGTATAAATCAATTATTGAATCATTTGTACATGCAGGTGCAACGCATGATTGTAAGGTAAATCTTAAACTGATTCATTCGGAGACACTTTCGAAAGAAAGTGTGCACGAAATATTACAAGGTTGCTCAGGTATTTTGGTTGCTCCTGGTTTTGGACATAGAGGAATTGATGGAAAGTTAATTGCTATTCAATATGCTCGTGAAAAAACAATTCCATTTTTAGGTATTTGCCTCGGTATGCAATGTGCTGTTATAGAATTTGCACGAAATGTACTTGGTTTTGAACTTGCAAATTCAACGGAAATGAGTAGAAAAACACAGTATCCGGTAATTGATATCATGGCGGAACAAAAGGATATTGCTGATAAAGGTGGAACAATGCGTTTAGGTGGATTTCCGTGTAATCTAAAAAAACGTAGTCTTGTTCACAAAATATACAAATTAGACTCGGTAATAGAGCGACATAGACACCGATATGAATTTAATAATGCATATCTCGAAGATTTTCAGGAAAATGGTATGGTTGCATCTGGTCGAAATCCAGAAACCAATCTTGTTGAAATTATTGAATTAACGACACACCCATTTTTTATTGGTGTACAGTTTCATCCTGAATACCGAAGCACCGTTGTTAATCCGCATCCTTTATTTGAAGCATTTATTCAAGCTTCTTTAAAGTATGAGAAACAAAAATAATATGATATATTTCGGTTCTTCCATCTGATAATTGGATTGTGTTAGATTATGTTTATATTTGAGAAATTATAAGAATAAAAACTATTATGAATATTCCCGAAATTATAAATAACGACCCGTGGCTTCAACCCTACAAAGATGCAATAATCGGTAGATTAGATTACACGAAAAAGCGTGAAAGTGAGTTAACCGCTGAAGCAGGTTCATTATCAGACTTTGCAAATGGTCATTTATTTTTCGGATATCATAAAACAGAAACGCATTGGGTCTTTCGTGAATGGGCACCTAATGCAACAAATATTTGTCTTATTGGCGATTTTTCCGATTGGAAAGAACGGGTAGATTTTATGTTTGACAATAAGGAAACGTATTGGGAATTATTGGTTCCTCTCGAAAAAATAAAACACGAAGATTTATACAAATTATCGATATATTGGAAAGGCGGACACGGCGACCGTATTCCGGCGTGGACAAACCGTGTTACTCAAGACGAAGAAACAAAAAATTTTAATGCTCAAATATGGGATACCAAACCATATAAATGGAAACATCCTATTCCTCAAACTCATGATGCTCCTTTAATTTATGAAGCTCATGTTGGTATGGCTACCGAAGAGTATAATGTGGGATCGTACAAAGATTTTACAAAAAAAATATTACCAAAAATTAAAAAAGACGGGTACAATACCATTCAACTAATGGCTATTCAAGAACATCCGTATTATGGTTCTTTTGGATATCATGTATCTAGTTTATTTGCTCCCTCGTCTCGTTTTGGAACTCCGGAAGAGTTGAAAGAGTTGATTGATACAGCTCATGGAATGGGCATACGTGTCATTATGGATATTGTGCATTCTCATGCCGTTAAAAATGAAATAGAAGGTCTGAGTAAATACGACGGAACTGATTATCAATTTTTTCACAAAGGCTCTAAAGGAAATCATGATGCATGGGACTCTAAATGTTTTGATTACGGAAAAAATAATGTTGTGCATTTTCTTTTATCGAATTGCAAATATTGGATAACTGAATTTAAGTTTGACGGATACCGTTTTGACGGTGTTACCAGTATGTTATTCTGGGATCATGGTTTGGGACGGTCTTTTGATACATACGAACGGTATTATGATGGCGGACAAGATGGTGATGCTATTACCTATTTAATTCTTGCAAATAAATTAATACATGAATGTAATGAATATGCAATAACAATTGCCGAAGATGTAAGTGGTATGCCCGGTCTTGCTGCCCCACTCTCTTATGGCGGGTATGATTTTAATTATCGTCTGTCTATGGGTGTTCCCGATTTTTGGATAAAACTGCTCAAAGAAAAACGTGATGAAGATTGGCATGTTGGGGCTATTTTTCATGAACTGACCCAAGCTCGTTTTGACGAAAAAGTAATTTCATATGCAGAATCGCATGACCAAGCATTGGTTGGAGACAAAACAATTGCGTTTCGATTGATGGATAAAGAAATGTATTTTAGCATGCATGTTGCATATCCAAGTCTGGTAATTGATAGAGGTATGGCTTTGCATAAAGCTATTCGACTTATAACTCTCACAACTGCTCAAAACGGTTATCTCAATTTTATGGGTAACGAATTTGGTCACCCTGAGTGGATTGACTTCCCTCGTTCGGGCAATAACTGGTCATACCATTATGCTCGCCGACAATGGAGTTTGCAAAATGATGAAAATCTTCGATACAAATTTTTGTCAGATTTCGATAAGGACATGATTGCATTAGTAAATAAAGACTCCCATTTTTTCGATAACAAAGCTGAATTTGTATTTGAAAATGTGCAAGATCAAATTCTTATTTTTCAACGAGGTGAATTTTTATTTATATTTTCGTTTAACCCAACGCAATCCTTCCCCGATTATAGTTTTCCGGTATCTCCCGGCACATATTCAACAGCTTTAACCATTGATTCTGCTAAATATGGAGGATTGCAAAGAATTGATGAAAAAATGAAGCACGAAACATATCCATTGTATCCTGATAATGAATTAAGCGAACATCATATAAAGTTATATATTCCGACTCAAACGGCTATCGTGTTGAAAAAGAAGTAAGCATTTTTTTTAGAGACGGATACGAATTCATCTGAAAAAGTTGTGCTTATAACTCAGGTTTATAATGTCCAGCCCATTGAAAAACCAAAATTTGGCGAAACATAGCTGTCTTCATCAAGAGTGCCGACATCTATACCCAGCTGATATTCAAAGGTGAAACCACCGGAAACAGGGTGTTTGCCAATAATTGAAGCACCAAGCATATGTTGTTGTATATGCTTCTCAAAATAGTCGTCTTCAACTTCTGTTGATTCATCCGCAATTTTCTGATTATAATCCCAATTTTTATATGATAAACCAACCCCTACTTGCATCCAACAGTTTTTGGTTGATGAAAAGGTATAAAATCGTGGTTCAACTAAAAAATAACGAGATCCGGGAGCAACAATAACGTGTTCATCTACTAAGATTCGGTACCCTAAAATAGAGCCTGCACCAATTTTCAACGAATATTGGTTCGCAAATCGAAATTCATAATTAAGATTCATGGTGCCAACAACAAATTGCAGTGTATTTGTAGAAATTAAATGACGATGTTTATACAAACATTTTAAGTATATTGAATCAGCTGCATCATCATATTCTTGTGTTTGAGTATCGGGTTCTTGAGCAAACACAAACAAATTTGAAATCAGACATACAGATAATAGTACAAAAAACTTTCTCATCTCCATTATATTAGGTTAATATTATTCAAAGATATAAAAAGCTATTAATAAATGAATAGTTTTCGAGTAACTATTTATCATAAATACTATGTTTTGTTACACAAAATAATAGCACAGGTTCTGTCATCGTCGACACTTTGTATTTCAAAATAGTGGTGAAATAAGGAATCAAATTCATGAGCAGTTTGTTTGCTCTGTCTTACAAATACGTCAAGAATATTTTGCATCCCCTCATTCCCTATCATTTTTGAGCTCGCTTGCTGTGTAACTTCAATATATCCATCTGTATACAGGCAAAGAACATCACCCGGAACACATTCTATTTCAATTTTCGAATAGCTTGTTGAACTATCAATTCCCATAAGCATCCCCGAAACACGGATGTTTTGAATACTATTCTTTTTCTTTGAATACAAAAGCGGGTGAATACCACCGGCATTCGAAAGAATAATTTTATTATCTTGATTGTCAATTACTGCTAAAGTGAGAGTGGTAAAAACATCGGACAACTGCAAGTCTTTCGCAAAATAACTATTAAGCATATTCAAAATTTTATGAGGAGCAGCAGCTAACTCAGTAATATTTCGAGCAGATAAGAATTTAATGGTACTTCGAATATATGCTAAATATACCGGCAAATAGAACCATGCACTCCATGATTTCCCCATAATGTCGCCAACAAACACGAACGTGTATCGTTCATTAAAATCGACTACTTCATAAAAGTCACCACCGGGCATATCATTGTAATTTTTATGAAAGAGGGAAATTGAAAATTGTCCGGTAGAATATTCGAATTCAGAATCAAACAAAAAACCGGATTGCTGAATAGATTCTTTAATAAACACCATTGATTTTGCTTTCTCCGATTCAATAATAGTACTTACAAATGTCATGTTTCGCATTATTTCCTCACGAGAGGCATTCCGATTGAGGTACAAAACATTACAATAAGAATCATATACAGAATTTGTTAGAGACTCGTACGGTGTAATATATATTAGTAGAAATTTGCCGATTGTTATTTCATTGCTTTTCTCCAACTCTTTAATCAACCACGACACGTCTTCGGTAACACAAACACAGACGGCATTTTTTGTTTCGAGAATATACAAAAAATCGTGAGCTGTGTTTACATATTCAAATATATACGAAGTATTTTGAGCTAATTTCGTAAAAAACAAATCAGTATCGTGCTCACTACACACAAGAAACGTAGTTTCATTTTCAGTTAACTGGCGTTCTAGTTTCTGAGAAATACTCCGTTTTTTGGCTGTTTGTTTTGCAAGTAAATTCTGAATTTTCGAAACAAATACTTTTGTTTGAATTGGTTTTGTTATGTAATCGTCTGCTCCGGCTTGCAATAAACGAACAATTGTATTTTCCTCATCATCAGAGGACATAATTAAAAAAGGTATATCAGCATACAATATATCTTCACGAATGAGATTGAGAAACGAAAGCCCATTCATTTTGGGTAAGTATAAATCACAAAGAATGAGCGTATACGTATTTTTTTTTAATAATTCGAGGGCAGTTTCAGCAGAGGAAGCTGTATGAGAGATATATCCGTATTCCGATAATTGAATAGTAAGTAACTTTGCTGTAAAGACATTGTCTTCAACAATTAAAATTCTAATTGATTGTTGAGAAACCAAATTAAAGTTTTTTTAGTGCATCTTTTACTGTAGGTATAATTTCAAAAGCATTTTGCAATTGCATTATTTCAATCAAATCAGTAACTTCAGCTGAAATTTCACAGAGAATCAGTCGAGATTTATATTCTTTTGCTTTTTTCAAAATTGAAATAAGCATTCCAAATCCAGCACTATCAATAAATTTAATTCCCGTTAAATCTAAAATGACAACTGAATTGTGCTTACATAAATCTAACAATTTATCTTTTATAGATAATGAGACCTGTGAATTAAGCCTAAAAACACCATTAAACGCCACTATCGGCGTGTTATTTTCTTGTGTAACCTGAATCATATATTCTCTTTTTCTACCTTAAATTACTTGTAAATGTACGTAATTCATCGCAAATACAATTAAATTGTGTATTAATTTTTTCACGATTATCAATAATTTTTGAACAGGTATCGGAAGTTATTGATTCGAGGGCGATAAAGCAAAGCCCATCACATAAATCTTCGACACCGATTATTGCAAAAGATGAACGTAATGTATGACGGATTTTTCTCACTTCCTCACAATTTTTTTTGTGTGCAGCAGCAAATAATGAATCGAATAAAAGAGGAGTTTCCCTAAAAAAAACAGACACAATATTGTCAATAAATGCAGGATCTTGCTCCGAAATTTCAATTAAATAATCGGTATGTATATACTTGAAATTCAATGACATTATGAGAGTTGTTTTAAGAAATGATATATGCACCGTACGCCAAATCCGGTACCCCCCTTGCCTTTATAGGCATAAGCTTGTTTAAAAAATGCAGAACCTGAAATATCGAGATGAATCCATGGGTATTGAATAAATTTTTGCAAAAACTTTCCTGCAGTAATTGCTCCGGCAAGTGGGCCGCCCACATTTTTTATGTCAGCAATATGCGATTCTATTTGTTTGTCATACATATTCCACAAAGGCATTTTCACCAATGGCTCCCATACCGAGAGACTTGCTTTTTCCATTTTTTGCATATGTTTCGTGTGTGCTGTACCCATATACACACCTGCATGTTCACCTACCGTCATATTTGCGGCACCGGTAAGGGTTGCGACGTCTATAGTAAGTTCCGGATTAAGTTCTGTTGCATAATCTAATGCATCTGCTAATATCATACGACCTTCTGCATCGGTGTTTAAAACTTCTACTGTGGTACCGTTTCGCATGGTAATAACATCTCCGGGAGCATATGCATTACCGGATAAACGATTGTCTGTGATAGGTATTAAGGCTTGAATGTTAATCGGAATATTTAAGTCAACAATGGCCTTCATTACCCCCACAACAGTTGCCGCGCCACCCATATCGGCTTTCATGTGCTCCATAAACTGCCCCGGTTTGAGGTTTAATCCACCGGTATCGAACACAATTCCTTTCCCAACCAAAACTATAGGTTTATCACTTGAGCGACGAGGATTCCACGTAATGTGCACAAAACGAGGTTCATCAATACTTCCTCGGTTAACCGCCAATAAACCTCCCATTTTTTGTTCTTCAATCCATGCCTTGTCATATACCTGCACTTGTGCAGTGGTTTTAGAAAAAATTGAGGTAATGCGATCGGCAAAAACTGTTGACGAAAGTGTAATTACCGGTTCATTGACAAAATTGCGTGCTATGAAGTTTCCTTCACAGACTTTTTGAATTTCGGTAACATCTTTTTGCTCGATATTTACACAGGCAAGTTGCCTAAGGTATTGTTCTTGTTTCTGTGTTTTGTACTCTACAAAACGGTACGAACTTAAATAAAAACTTTCTATAGAAGCATATGCATTATCTCTGCTCGATTGATTGTTAATAAAAAGCAAAGTATCTATTTGTGAACGAACACATTCTGAGTAAACTGCATGCATGGTTTTTCGTAAATCCTCACGTGTTTCATGGTCAAGAATCTTTTCTGTTGGCACAAAAAACACTATTTCATCTTGGGTTTCAATATTTATAAAATCAGCGTCTTTGCAGCGTGAAAGCTTCTTATTCGCAAGTGTTTTTGTCGCAGCATGTAATTCTAAGGTATTAATATCCGAATAATTACCAATAAGATAGAGTACCGAACTATATTTTCCTTTATTTTCGAAAGATTCAACAAGTAATTCCATATTTTTGTTAATATTTAAATTTCCGTAAAAATACAAAAATAAGTCCGATGAACATACAAAGTCTTACACAAAAGGCATTACAAAAAGAAGAATTAACTATTGCTGAAGGTCTCTATTTATACACACATGCGAACTTGGCTGAGCTGATGTTTGTTGCGGATGTGTTACGTTCACAGATTCGTCCCGATAATGTGGTGACATGGATAATAGACCGCAATGTAAACATTACCAATGTCTGTATTTCTCGCTGTTTGTTTTGCAATTTTCATGTTCCGCTTCACCATCCTAAAACATACATTACCTGTATTGATGAGTATTCACAAAAAATTTCGGAATTAGAACAATTAGGTGGAGACCAGCTCCTTATTCAAGGTGGAATGAACCCAAAACTCGGACTGGATTTTTATCTTGATTTATTTTCTGAACTCAAAGCCAGACATCCAAACATTAAATTGCATGCTTTGGGACCGCCGGAAATTGTATTTTTGGCACAGAAAGCTCACATATCATATACCGAAGTATTAGAAAAACTTACCGACGCAGGCATGGATAGTCTCCCGGGTGCAGGAGCAGAAATATTATCAAATGATATTCGCAAAAAAATTTCTCCCGGAAAATGCTCGGCAGACGAATGGCTCGATGTAATGCGTGAAGCTCACAAAATGAATATTACCACATCTGCCACAATGATGTATGGACATATTGAATCCATTGAAGACCGCATTGCACATCTGGTAAAATTACGTGAACTTCAATCCGAAAAGACCGAAAATTCAGCCGGTTTTACGGCATTTATTCCCTGGCCGTTTTATAGTGCAGGAACAAAGCTAGGTCAAATATTTCCGAACAATTACAGTATTAATCATGAAGAATACATTCGTATGATTGCCATTAGTCGCATCATGCTCACAAACATACCTAATATTCAGGCATCATGGTTAACCGTAGGCTTGCCTACCGCTCAAATTTGTCTGCACGCCGGAGCACACGATTTGGGATCTATAATGATAGAAGAAAATGTGGTTTCACAAGCAGGGGCTGGTTTTCGAACCAACAAAGACGATATACAAAAAGCAATCACAGAAGCAGGCTTCACCCCTCGCCTTCGCAATCAGAAATATGAATATGGAGATACGTGATTGATATTTTAAGTAGCAACGCATAACCGACGACAAAGAAGGAGTTCGGCGAACAACTTGTACTTTAGAGACGAACACAACAGAGTAGTATATTTCGTTAATAACTCGTTATAAATTGTATACCGGACACAATTCACATATCAATGTTTTCTCATATATTTGCAGGAGATTTTTTAAACATATGGGAATGATTTATTTTTTTGACAACGGAAACGGTAAAATAACAGCTATTCAATCTGTTCAGGAATTTTCAACAGATACTTTAGATAAATTAACATGGTTACTGTGCGGTGCTACTTTGGTAGAAGAAAAAGAAATTATGGGCTTCGTAATCGGACCTCGTAAGGAAATGATTACTCCGTGGAGTACCAATGCGGTTGAGATAACCCAAAATATGGGTATAACAGGTATTCTTCGCATCGAGGAATTTGTACAAACAGATGAAAATAATACGGAATATGATGGAATGTTGTTCCGTAAATATTCAGGCTTAAATCAGTCAATATTTACTGTTGATAAGGAAGCCGAACCCATTCAATATATTGAAGACATAGCAGCATATAATACACAGGAAGGTTTAGCTTTAAGTCCGGATGAAATTGGTTATTTAGAAGATTTATCGAAAAAACTGAGACGCACACTCACCGACAGTGAAATTTTTGGATTTTCGCAAGTTAACTCTGAACATTGTCGCCACAAAATTTTTAATGGTTCGTTTGTAATAGACGGTGCCGAAAAGGAACATTCTCTGTTTTCTCTCATTAAACAAACAACAAAACAAAATCCAAATAGAGTAATATCTGCATATAAAGATAATTGTGCCTTTTTGCAAGGTCCGCAGATAGATCATTTCTGTCCGGAAACACAAGATAAACCGGATTATTTTACTATTCGTGATTTTGAATCGGTTATTTCCCTGAAAGCGGAAACGCATAATTTCCCGACAACGGTTGAACCGTTCAATGGTGCTGCAACTGGTGCCGGTGGTGAAATTCGTGATCGAATAGCTGGTGGAAAAGCTTCATTTCCAATTGCGGGAACCGCGGTGTATATGACCTCTTATACTCGTTTTGATAATGCGGAACGGGTATGGGAACAGGCAACACAACCACGTCCGTGGTTATATCAAAGTCCAAAAGAAATTCTCATAAAAGCTTCGAATGGAGCGAGTGATTTTGGAAATAAATTTGGTCAACCTCTTATTTGTGGTAGTGTGCTAACATTCGAACATCATGAACATGAAAAAATATTTGGTTTCGATAAGGTGATAATGCTTGCCGGAGGTATTGGTTTTGCGAAAAAAGAAGATGCTTTTAAAGATACGCCGAAGGTTGATGATACCGTTGTATTGCTTGGTGGCGAAAATTATCGTATTGGTATGGGCGGTGGTGCTGTTTCGTCGGTTGCAACGGGAGAATATCAAAACAAAATTGAATTGAATGCGGTGCAACGAAGTAATCCTGAGATGCAAAAACGGGCATACAATTCTATCCGTGCTCTCGGCGAAATGGATGTAAATCCT
The DNA here is from genome assembly GCA_027858745.1 of Bacteroidales bacterium. Classification (GTDB taxonomy): domain Bacteria; phylum Bacteroidota; class Bacteroidia; order Bacteroidales; family UBA1715; genus JAQICB01. The sequence continues at coordinate 52,531 of JAQICB010000077.1, read as the reverse complement.
GTTGTTTCTATTCACGACCACGGTGCAGGCGGACATTTGAATTGCTTGTCGGAATTGGTTGAGGAAACCGGTGGAACTATCCATGTTAATAAATTACCGGTGGGTGACCCTACTCTTTCGGCAAAAGAAATTGTGGGAAATGAATCGCAGGAACGTATGGGCTTGGTTTTGCGTAAAGAGGATATTGATTTGCTCTCTCATATTGCGGAACGTGAACGTACACCAATGTATGTTATTGGTGAAACAACCGGTACGCATGCTTTTACTTTTGTAAACGATGAAAATGGTGAAAAACCTATTGATTTACAATTGGCGGATATGTTTGGTAATCCACCAAAAACTGTTTTACAAGATTCTACACAAAACATACATTATTCTGACGTACCTCTTACAACGGAAATTGAAACATATATTAAACAGGTATTACAACTAGAATCAGTTGCGTGTAAAGATTATTTAACGAATAAAGTTGACCGTTCGGTAACCGGACGGGTTGCAACACAACAATGTTGCGGTGAGTTGCAATTACCATTGAATGACTGTGGTGTGGTTGCTCTCGATTATATTGGTACTCGCGGTATTGCAACATCAATTGGTCACGCTCCGGTGGTTGGTCTTGTATCTGCTGCTCACGGTTCGGTTATATCTATAGCCGAATCGCTTACAAATATTGCATGTACGCCTATCGAAGGTGGATTAGAAGGTATTTCATTGAGTGCTAACTGGATGTGGCCCTGTAAAAATCCGGGCGAAGATGCTCGACTGTATGAAGCTGTAGAGGCTGCCAGCTGGTTTGCTCAGGATTTACATATTAATATACCAACCGGGAAAGATTCCTTATCAATGACCCAAAAATACCCTGACGGATCGCTTGTGTATTCTCCGGGAACGGTTATAATAAGTGCCTGTGGCGAAGTAAGTGATATTACCAAAACAGTAGAACCGGTTGTACAAGCAATACCTGATTCGGTAATTGCATATGTTGATTTTGGAAAATCGGGATGTGCTATTGGTGGATCGGCATATGCACAAGTTATGAATGCATTAGGGACAGAAACGCCGCATGTGAGTGATAGTACATATTTTGCACAGGCATTCAATGCAATTCAAACATGTGTTTCTCAATCGCAATTGTATGCAGCACACGATGTGTCTGCGGGCGGGTTAATAACGACACTGCTCGAAATGAACTTTCCAAACACACAGGGCGGTATGTCAATATCTCTTGATGAATTTGATGCGGAAAGTATTGTTCATATTTTATTTTCGGAAAATCCTGCTGTTGTTATTCAGGCTGATTCTTCTGTTATTGATTCATTGCAATCACAAGGAATTTCTGTAAAAATTTTAGGTTCCGTTCAAGATGCTCATTCGTTATCTGTTTCATATAAATCAGAACAATTAGATTTAGATATTGCATGTTTACGAAAAACGTGGTTTCATACCTCATATTTACTAGACGCTGAACAAAGTGGTGCTCAAAAAGCAGCAGAGCGTTACGAATCCTTTGATAAAACCCCCTTACAATTTACATTTCCACCGCAATTTAGCGGCAAAATATCTGATTATGACCTTACCCTTCATCGTACCGAAAAAACACATGTTAGGGCTGCTATTATACGAGAAAAAGGTGTTAACGGCGACCGTGAAATGGCTTGGTGCTTACATGCTGCCGGTTTTGATGTAAAAGATGTTCACATGACAGACCTTATAAGTGGTCGCGAAACTTTAGAAGATATTTCCTGTATTGTGTTTGTTGGTGGATTCTCAAATTCTGATGTGCTTGGTTCGGCTAAAGGCTGGGCAGGAGCATTTTTATATAATCAAAAAGCAAAAGAAAGTCTCAATGCATTTTATGCACGAAAAGATACTATAAGCCTTGGTGTGTGCAATGGTTGCCAGTTGATGGTTGAACTCGGACTTGTTCAAAATGCAGGCGAAAAAATTACAATGGAACATAATGATTCTCATAAATTTGAGTCATCGTTCCTTACCGTTGATATTCCACAATCGAATAGCATTATGTTACACAGCCTTGTTGGTTCAAAGCTCGGTGTGTGGATAGCACATGGTGAAGGAAAGTTCAAATTAGCATCACAATCTCAACAGGCACTGAAATATTCGTACAGCTCTTATCCAGCAAATCCTAACGGATCTGATTATGACACTGCGGGAGTTTGTTCTGCAGATGGTCGTCATTTAGCAATGATGCCGCATTTAGAACGCTCATTGTATGCCTGGAATTGGGCAGAATATCCACAAGAGCGGATACAAGATGAAGTGTCGCCATGGGTAGAAGCATTTGTTAATGCACGACAATGGATTGAAAAATATAATAAGTAACCATTAAATATAGTAATTATGAAATTTGTAAATACAGATACCATTGCAGGACAAGAAATTGTTGAATCACTTGGTCTAGTTCGCGGAAGCACCGTTCGTGCTCGAAATTTCGGGCGAGATATTTTCGCAAGCATAAAAAATCTTGTCGGTGGTGAAGTGTCCGAATATACCCGCTTATTAGCAGATGCACGTGAAGAAGCTATTTCTCGCATGTTGCGAGATGCTGAAAATTTGGGGGCAGATGCAATTGTCAACGTTCGCTTTATGACCTCTGCTATTGGACAAGGATTAGCAGAAATATTGGCATATGGTACGGCGGTGAAGTTGAAATAATTTATTTATTCATAACCTGAGTTCGATATAATTTGCCTTGATAAACAGCTTTTTATATCAACCGAGGACAAAGGACGAGCTCAGCGGAGCTAATCTGAACTCGAAAAATTACGTCGAACTCAGGTTCATATTCACCGCGCATTATCTTAATAATTGAGTATAATTTAGAAAAAAATGACTGATTGAGTGGAAAACCGCTTACTATTCAAGTTGTTTTTTCAATAATTTATTATACAAGCGATTCATATTTGTACATAAGGTTGGATAATCGAATTTTGAAACAATCACATCAGAAGCATAGGAAGACATATTGGTTCGTAATACATCGTCTTCTATTATATGTAAAAGTTTTTGTGAAAAATCGGACTCGTTATTTTCAGACAATAATGCCGTTTTTCCCTCCTCTACAATATTTTCAATTCCACCAACATTGGTCGAAACAATTGGTTTTCCGCTAGCCTGTGCTTCTATGAGACTTACCGGTGTGCCTTCATTTTTCGATGTTAAACACACAACATCTACTCCGGCATACACCTCGTCTACTTCCTGTATCCAGGAGGTGAAAATAACAGATTCACCATTATATGCACGCTCAGGTGTTGCATACGAAAGACCTAAAGATTCACAGACCGAATACAAATACTCCTTCAATTCGCCATCTCCAACAATACAGGCACGAATATCTTTTTGAGTATGACGCACACAATGTTGAAATGCCTGTAAAAAAAGTTCATGGTTTTTAACCGGAACCAATCGCCCTACTATACCAACAACAATTGTATTCTCCGAAAATTGATATGTTTCACGAAATGTATGTCGTTTTTTAGGAATGCCTTCTATAAAAGAATTAAGCTTAAACCCAAGTGGAATAACATGAATTTTGTCGGGATTACAAATTCTATACTCTTCCCCTAATTCTTTTTTTTGGATATCGCTAATTGCAATAATTACTGTTGATTTTTTAGCCAGAAACCGCTCTATAATTAAAAAAATTTTTGTTTTCCAAGTCGAAAAATATGAGTGAAACACATGTCCGTGAAATGTATGAACAATAATAGGAACCCCGCACAAAATGGCAGCAATTCGTCCTAATGTTCCAGCTTTTGCAGCATGAGTATGAACAATATCGGGTTTATGTCTACGAATAATTTTTATAATGTGCCACAATGCTAATATATCCTGAAACGGGTTAATACTCCGACGCATTTGGGGCATAATAGTATACGACAAATCTAAATCATCTAAAATATACTCCGAACTGGCTTCCGATTCATTTTTTTCACCACCAATAAGTACGGTTTCAAAATCATCACCAATATATTTTGATAAATATGCTACATTATATGTTGGACCACCAACGTTAAATCTATTTAATATTCGTACAATTTTATACATGCATCATATATTTTTCCCACCATTTTTGAAACACAACTAAAGCCCAAATTTTTCCGGCAGCATCACCGGGATTATTTGAGAGTAATTGTCTTCGTAATAACTGTATTTCACTTGAACTGAAAATTTTCTGCTCTTCGATAAAGGAAGGTGACAAGACTTCATTGATTATTGGTTGCAAAACAGTACAGCACCATGTATGTAAAGGCACCTCAAATCCCTTTTTTGGTCTGTTATACAACTCTGCGGGTAAATCGCCTCGATACGCATCCTGTAACACTCTTTTTTTGAGATGTTTATCTATTTTGTAATCTATTGGCAAGGAGTTTGCGAATTGTACAATATTGTGGTCTAAAAAAGGTGTTCGCACCTCCAGGCTATGTAGCATCGACATACGGTCGACTTTTGTGAGCATATCATTAGCCAACACAAGATGCTGGTCAGCATACAATACATCTTGCATAGATGAATGGCTGAAATGAGCAGTGTAATTCTTTAAATCGTTGGTGGTATACACTGAAGGCAAAACCAATTGTTTCACACTTTCTTGTGACTGAATAGAACTCCATACTATATATATTTCTTCGGGAGAAAATTGTGCAGCTTCGGCAAATCGAATAAGTTGACGAACTACATTACCCATTTGAGAATTTCGCGAAGCAGAAAATTTTTGAAAGATGGGTAAAAAATAAGACAACAATCGACTTACTCGAGGATGTTTCTGCAAAAGATAATGTGCTCTATGTTTATTATAGCCCGAAAATAATTCATCGGCTCCGTCGCCCGAAAGAGCAACAGTAACATGTGGTTTTACGTATTTACTTAACATCGAAACTGCAATAGCAGAAGAGTCAGCAAAGGGTTCATCAAACGAATCTAAGATCGAAAACATATGCTCCTCAAAATCCTTATCTGAAGCAGTTATAACCGTATGTTCAGAATTAATTTTTTTCGCAACCATTTCAGCATACTTTGTTTCGTCAAAATACGGATTATCACGAAAACCAATAGAAAATGTTTGTAATGTTGACACATGTTTCGACGCAATTGTTGAGATAACTGAAGAATCAATACCACCACTTAAAAACGTACCCAAAGGTACATCAGCAATAAGTCGTTCGCTCACCGAAGCATCTAATTTTTTTCGCAACAATTTCTGCGCATCTTCATATGAGCCTTCAAATTTTGTGTTATCAGAATATTGAGGAATAGAATAATATTGTTTTTTTTCTACAGAATGTGGAGACACATATACATATTCGCCCGGTGCTAATTTATGTACAGATTGTAAAATTGAATCAGGTGCCGGAATATACTGTAATTGTAAATATGAACTGAGAGCCTGAACATTAATTTCTTTTGCAAAAGGAAACGGGAACAAGGCTGAAAGTTCTGACGCAAAACCAAAAAAATCATCCTGTTGAGTATAATAAAGTGGCTTAATTCCAATTCTGTCACGAGCAATAAAAACCGTTTTTTCGAACGAATCGTAGACTGCAAAAGCAAAAAAGCCGGAAATCTTATCAAGACAAGCTTCCTTATATTTTATATACAAATACAAAAGCACCTCAGTATCAGAAGAAGAAACAAAAGAAACCCCGTCAGATTTGAGTTCTGAGTAATAATTTTTATAATTATAAAACTCACCATTATACACAATAGTGTACCGCCCCGAAGCATCAGTAAAAGGCTGATGAGCCTGTTCTGATGTGTCAATTATTGACAAACGAGCATGACCAAAACAAACTGTTTCGTCAGAGAAAACCCGCTGAAAATCGGGGCCGCGATGAGTAAATTTGGAAAGAGAATGTGTTACCGACTCGGCATATTCATTTGTAATATACGAAAAAGAATATATTCCGGTAATTCCACACATAGATCCTATTTAATTACACAATCGATTTATTGTAAAGAATTCAAAGCCTTTTGAATACGCTCAAGAGCTTTTTTTATATTTTCATCAGACGTAGCAAACGAAAAGCGTATACACTCAGGATTACCAAATCCTTCACCAGAAACAGATGCAACATGAGCATCAGATAAAAGAAATAAGCTTAATTCATATGCATTTTTCAGCACCGTTCCTGCAGGCGTTTTTTTACCAATAAATGCCGATACATCAGCAAACACATAAAATGCTCCATCAGGAATTTCAACATTCATTCCCGCAATTTTCTTCAAGCCTTTAACCATGGTATCTCGACGACGCAAGAAAGCCTCAGTCATCATTTTAGGAAAATCAAGATTTCCATTTAATGCCGCAATAGCAGCCTTCTGTCCAATAGAAAAAATACCGGAGGTTACTTGACCTTGCAACTTTATGCACGATTTTGCAATTGATTCATGAGCAGCCATATATCCTACTCTCCATCCGGTCATTGAAAATGCTTTTGAAACACCATTTACCACAATTACCTGATCTTTAATTTCAGAAAATTGTGCAATTGATTCATGTTTCCCTTTATAATTGATATGTTCATATATTTCATCGGAAACAATGAGGATTTGAGGGTTTTTTGCAAACAACTTTGCCAAACTCTGTAATTCATCTTTTGTATACACTGCACCCGAGGGGTTAGAAGGAGAACTAAATACAAACATACGAGTTTTTGAAGTAATAGCTTTACCTACCTGTTCGGGAGTAACTTTAAAGCCCGTATCAATAGACGAATGAATATAAGTAGGTTTAGCCTCTGCTAATTTAATTGCCTCAGGATAACTAACCCAATATGGTGTTGGAATAAGAACTTCATCATCGGGATTTAACAAACTAAGAAAAACATTCGATAAAGAATGTTTTGCACCGGCAGAAACTACTATCTGATTCGGATTATATTCAAGATTATTTTCCCGTTTAAATTTTTCACATATAGCTTGAATTAAATCAGGATACCCGGCAACCGGCGTATAGAAGGTGAAATCATCATCTATTGCCTGTTTTGCGGCATCTTTTATATAATCCGGTGTTGTAAAATCGGGCTCACCGACACTTAAATTGATTACATCAATTTCTTCTGCTTGTAATTCTCTACTTTTTTGAGCCATCGCTAAAGTTTGCGAAGATGCTAATGACGCTAATCGTTTTGAAGTTTGTTCCATGAATTATTTTTTTAAATCATGCAAATATACTTTTTTTTACACAAGATTTATCATGAAAAACAAAGTCTTACTAACTATTTTTGTTGATATTTTATAATTAATTAATTATCAACTTTTTTTGAAGGTACGAAGATTTACTTTTTACAATTAAGACGTATATTCCATTCTTTGAAATCGGCACAAACACCTGATTTGTATAAGAGCAGTTACGGTTAAATAACCGCTGTCCAAATGCATTATACATAGAAACATGTTCAATTTCCTCATCAAACGCTGACAGAAAAATACCTCCGTGAACAAATTCCGTTATTATCGATTCTTTGTGAGAAAAAAATGCAGATACAACAGAAGAATAAGAAAAATCCCCATTATAATCAACTTGTTGTAATCGATAATAATATATTGTATGAGGAGACACTTCTTTATCAACAAACAAATATGTGTGAATATAGGAAGAATTACCATGCCCTGCAATTTTACCAATTGTAGTAAACTGCTTTCCGTCAACACTTCGCTGAATTAAGAAGTTTTCATTATTCACTTCACTAGCTGTTTTCCAATATAATTTTATTCCCTCAGAACTATAATCTGACACAATAAAGTCTGATAATTCAACTGGTAAATAGTTATTATTATTACCATACAAAAGAGGGTATCCGTTATTATTCGAAATATTAACATCCCAAATATTTGTCATGTCCCATCCAGCACCTAAAAAGGTAGCTTCAGTTTTCATTTCTGCTGTTGTTTTTCCTTCAGCTTCACCAACACCTTCAGCAGCAGAAGTTGCTTGCCCCGATGTTTCTGTATCCCAAAATGAATTAGCAACCACGCCATCATTACTTCCCGCTCCTGCTGTATTTCCAATAAAACCACCGACTAACGTACTGTTAGGTGCTGACACCAAACCCGTTGAATAAGAATTAACCAATTCTCCTCGATAATCGATACATCCGGCTAATCCACCAATACGTTGTCCACCGTCAACAGTAATTGTTCCGCGTGCATACGAATTTTTAATAGTACCTTTTTGACTACACCCAGCCAATCCACCAAATTTATCTCCGGCACCCAAACCGGAATACGTCACCGAATTATTAGAATAACTATTTTGAAAAATTGGATTATCCGTTCCCCCAGGAGTTTCCCGATATGAATTAAATGAACCTATTACACCACCCGTAGCACCATTACCGGTTACATCTCCATCAACAACATACACATATTGTATAAGAGTGTTTGCATTTCCAGTAATTCGCCCAATAAGAGCACCTGTCCCGCGACCACCAATTATCGTTGTGTTAATTAGTCCTAAGTTTTCAATTGTGTTAGCTTCTGTTACAGAACTAACATGCCCGACATGTCCAAACAAGCCAACATTTACTGCTGCCGGTCTGTTGATGTATAAACCAGAAATAGTATGATTATTTCCATCATAATAACCATTAAATTTTGTAACAGTATCACTTCCTATTGGATACCAGCCAAAATAACCGCCGGCACCATTACTAAACCAAGAAGATGTTCCACTTGCATCAATATCAGCAGTTTGTAAAAAATACGCATTATCGTTCCAGACATTACTATTTGTTGCGACCCAATATAAATTCTCTAAACTTGCTATTTGATAGGGATTGCCCGAAGAACCATCACCATTAGGTGCGGTTGCAGTTTGAGAAAACAAATAACTATTTAAAGTTAAAAATATCCCTATAAGCAAAATATATTTTTTCATGATCGTAATAATAAATTTGTTAAACCCGCTTCTATTATTACGCTAAAGAATGCGAGTCGTTCCAAAAAAAAAGAAGAAAACATGAAAATGAGTATTATTACACAGCTTTATTATATGAAATACAAAACATACCAAAAAAAGTAAGCAAGCCATTCAATAACAATATTTCATACCCAAAGCTATATTCCCAATAATGAATAGAAATGACAGAAATAAAGAAGCACAACAAGGGTGATAATATAGCTATATATGGTATAAATCTATCTTTGATATTTCGTTTAGTAAAAAGTCCAAATGCAAACATACCGAGAATGGGACCATACGTATACCCTGCAGCCATAAAAATTGCATCAATTACCGCATTATTATTAATAAAATGGAATACGAGAATTACAAACACCAACAAAACTGAAAAAAGCACATGAGAAATACGTCGTTGAGAACGAACTTGTTTTTCAGTTTTATTTGTAATACCTAAAATATCAATTGTAAAACTTGTGGTAAGTGCAGTCAGTGCAGAATCGGCACTCGAAAATGCAGCAGCGATAATTCCCAGTAAAAAAACCACTCCGGCAAACAAGCCAAAATCGTGCGTAGCCAAATACGGATACAAATCATCGGTATTAACAAATGCATTAGTGTCGGGATTAAAAGCAAATTCGGAGTCAGGAAAAGTAGTTATACCCATTTGATGTATATACATATATAATAAAGCACCTAAACCGAGAAAAAATAAATTAAATACCAAAAATGAACTGCCATACCAATACATGTTTTTCTGTGCATCTTTGAGATTGCGACACGAAAGATTTTTTTGCATCATATCCTGGTCTAGTCCGGTCATCACAATTGTAATAAAAGCACCGGAGATAATTTGCTTAAGAAAATGCCATTTCGAGTTCCAATCGAAATTAAACATTCGTGAATAATCTGAATCAGCTATTGTTTGCACAACAGACATGTCACCAAAATCTAATCTTTTAACCACAATAAATATAGTAACGATAACAGCAGACAGTAAAAAAAAAGTTTGCAAAGTATCTGTCCAGATAATAGTTTTAATACCACCTTTATTCGTATAAATCCAAATCAACACAATTGTCACAATAGTTGTCAGCTCAAACGGAATATTATAATGATTAAAAAAGGATATTTGTAAAACCCTCGCCACAATATAGAGGCGAAAAGCGGCACCAATGGTTCGTGAAAGAAGAAAAAACGATGCTCCCGTTTTGTACGAAAATCTTCCAAAACGTTGATCCAAATAGGTGTAAATAGAAGTAAGTTCTAAAGAATAGTATAATGGCAACAATATTTTAGCAATAATTATATACCCAATAATATAACCGAGAACTAACTGGAAATAATAAAAATTACTGTTGCCTACCCAACCCGGCACAGAAATAAATGTAACGCCGGAAAGACTTACGCCGACCATGCCAAAAGCAACGACAAACCAGGGAGCTTTTTTATTTGCATTAAAAAAAGCAGCATTATCCGCATTTCGTGAGGTATACCGTGAAATAATAAATAATACCGAAAAATATACAACAATAATACTACCGACAATAAAAGGACTCATATCTAATTTTTTTCAAACATATCAATTTTACTATATAAATACATATGATATGAAAAATATATATTCACTACTTATTCACATAAAAAAAATAAAAAAAGAGAAAAGACTGTATTTTTAATAATTTTTTTATATTTTTGAAAATAAGAATAACAAAAAAGGAAGAGAAATGAAAAAAATGTACTATTTATCTATATTTTTCACATATTTTTTCATTTTTATCAAAAATTCGTATATCTTTAAATTTTTAATTATAAACCATTTATTTTTAAATTAATTTCAATATGAACAAACAAGAATTAGTAGCTGCAATTGCAGCAGAAGCAGACTTATCAAAAGCTGCAGCGGAAAAAGCTTTAAATGCAACTTTAGGTGCAATTAAAGGTGGATTATCAAAAGGTGAAAGTATTCAATTAGTTGGATTCGGAACTTTCTCAGTAGGTCAACGTTCTGCTCGTACAGGTAGAAATCCACAAACTGGTAAAGAAATTAAAATTGCAGCTAAAAAAGTAGCTAAATTTAAAGCTGGTAAAGCTTTATCTGAAGCTGTTAACTAGTAGCAAAACACAACTTACAAAAAAGCTCTCAAATCATTTGAGAGCTTTTTTTTTGTCTAGACTTTTTTATGGATTAGTTAACAGTTTAGTCCTTACGCGAACACCTTTGTATCAATAATTTTAGCGTAGCGTAACTTGTGGGGCAGCTCAGTTTATCATAAAAAAAACATGCATAGCACAATTTATATCCTTATCCATAAGACTTTAAGTGTGTGACTAATATTATAACCTGAGTTCGATATGATTTTTTAGATTCAGAACGCTTATAAAAAGTTTGCTTTGCATAAAAAACAGTTTTTCTGCGTTAAATTATTTCACAATAGCTCTCTATTATTCAATAATTTGCCTTATAAACAGCTTTTTATATCAACCGAGGACAAAGGACGAGCTCAGCGGAGCTAATCTGAACTCGAAAAATTACGTCGAACTCAGGTTTATAGTTTCAGACATATTACGAACATGAATTGTCGGACTCTATATCACCGGTTTCAAAATTGACAAAAAAAAAGCCCTCATAAACATGAGAACTTTTGTAATAATAGCTTATACAAAATATTATTTACCTATAATACTTTTCAAATTCATCTGCATCAAATGCTTTCAGCATTTTTTTAATTTTCCCGGTAATTTTCACATTATTTTTTTCATCGCGAATATATTCAATCAATGTAACAACAGCTTGTTTATGAAAATTTGTTGCTCCCGAAAGAGCTTCGTGTGCAAGTGCGGCATGATATACCTGTAATAAATTAACATTTTTTTTGTGTTCTATCGCCTCTTTCACAAGCGGATTCACGACAATAGTATAATTCATTGTACGTTTCATCCAATCACTCACATCTTTGGCCATATCGGTATATTCAGGGGTAGAATACACTACATGTTGCGAAAGAATAAATTGAGAAATTTTTAATATGCAATCCTCTGCATTAGCAGCCGTCTCGCTATTAGTAACTTCAATTGATGTACATTGTGAGGGAACTTGTTGTGAAAACGAATAAAAAGGTAAACCTAACAGTAAAATAGTCGAAAAAAAAGATGTCATTGTTTTCATAACTCATAAAATTTTTTGGTTGTAAAAAAAAGTAATGGACGGTGAAATAAAAAAGCCGCAACACCATGAAAAGAGAAGTTTTATAAAAAAACTATTCACCTATCCATTACCTGTGTTAATATTTTTATGAGTTTACGTATTGCTCCGTAAATAGTTTTCAAAACTATACATTTTATTTTAAATTACAATAAATATCTTCATTTTTTTCTTACAAAACAAAAAATTATTTTTGCTGAGAATACTAATATTAAAAAAATGACAAAAAAAGTTGGTTTTTACACACTCGGTTGCAAATTAAATTATGCTGAAACAGAAGCTATTGCACGAAACATGTCCATACAAGACTATACGACCGTTCCCTTTTCTTCCTTTGCAGATTATTATGTAATAAACACCTGTAGTGTCACCGAGCTTGCAAATAAAAAAAGTAGAAGTGCTATTCGTAAGGCTCTTAAAATAAACCCCGAAGCAATTATTATTGTTGTTGGATGCTATGCCCAACTTAAACCAGAAGAAATATCGAAAATTGAAGGCGTTTCAATTGTATTAAGTACGAAAGATAAATTTTCAATTCCTTTTTTTATTGAAAAACTTGAATCTTCGCAAAATTCTGTTATCATCTCTTCCTGCGAACGAGACGATATTGAGATTTTTAATAATTCATACTCCCTTGAAAAACGTACACGATCATTTCTAAAAGTGCAAGATGGGTGCAATTATTTTTGTTCATACTGCACAATTCCTCTTGCAAGAGGAAAAAGCAGGAATGCACCAATTTCTCAGTTAGTATCGCAAGCCAAAGAAATAGCAAATAATACCATTCGTGAAATTGTACTTACCGGGATAAATATCGGAGATTTTGGGCAAAGTACAAAGGAATCATTTTTTGAATTAATACAAGAATTAGATAAAGTTGATGGAATAGAACGATATCGAATTTCTTCGATAGAACCCAACTTATTAACGACAGAAATTATTGAATTTGTTCGTGATTCACAAAAATTCATGCCTCATTTTCACATTCCGCTACAGGCGGGTTCAGATGCTGTTCTAAAGTTAATGAGGAGAAGATATTCAACAGAATTATTTACACAAAAAATTAATGAAATTCAAACGCACATTCCTCATGCATGTATTGGTGTAGACGTAATTGTCGGCACACCGGGTGAAACCGAGGAATTGTTTATGGAAACATATTCATTTTTAAAAACCCTACCTATCTCCTACTTACACATATTTACCTATTCCGAACGAGAAGGAACAGATGCTTTAAATATTTCACCCAAAGTTTCTAAACAAGAACGGCAAAAACGAAGTATGTTATTACATGAATTAAGTGCAAAAATACAAAACGACTATTACCGTGCATGTAACAATACAATTCGACCGGTTCTCATAGAAACTCAGAAAAACAATGTCTACACCGGATATACCGACAATTATATACGAACAGATGTATATTCAGAAGAAGATATTCGAAATACCATACAGAAAGTACAATTATGTTTTCAAGAAAATAATCATATGAAGGGAGAAATTGTCTAATTTTTTGAAACTGTTGCTGTAAACAATAAATATTTTGTCGATTTTTCTTCGCTATTAAAAAATAGATGTTATTTTTGTGAAAATCATTACTTATTATATAAGTATAGTTCAAATAAATATAAATTAACTAAAATTATTTTCTATGCAATTCGGATATTTTGACGACGAAAAGAAAGAGTATGTTATTACGACTCCTAAAACGCCAATAAAATGGATAAACTATGTTGGCACGCTTGATTTTGGAGGTATTGTAGACAATACCGGTGGTTCATTAATTTGTAAAGGCGATCCTGCTTTAAACAGAATCACAAAATATATTGCACAAATGCCACAATCTGATTTTAAAGCATCAAGTGTATATATACGAATTAAAAATGAAGATGGTACATATACTGTTTTCTCCCCATTTTTCACACCGACATTAAAAGAGCTTGATAAATTTGAGTGTCATATTGGATTGTCATACTCAAAATGGGTTGTTGAAGCATACGGTTTAAAAACAGAAATTACAATTTTTGTTCCAAAAGGAGCTCAGACTTTATTACAAGATATTCAAGTAACAAATATTTCGGGTAAAAACCTTGAAGTTGACGTTATTCCGGTATACGAATTCACTCACTTTGATGCATTAAAACAATTAACGAATGCAGACTGGGTGCCACAAACAATGACATTAAATGCACACAAAGAAGCTTCGGGTCATGTTGTGCTTGAGCAATATGCATTTATGAAAAAAGCATATGCAGTAAATCTTGTTACAGCAGACCGTCCGGTTACTTCTTTTGATGGTGATAGAAAAGTGTTTTTAGGTGACAATGAATATGGTTCATTTGCTGACCCAAAATCTTTACAAAACGAAGAATTATCAAATACGGAAGCCTTACGTGGCGATAATATTGCAGCGTTAATGATAAAATTGGGTACCCTTGCAGATGGGCAAACAGAACGAACATGTTCTCAATTGTCTCAAAAAGATTCTGTTGCCCAAGGAAAAGAGGAAATTGAAAAATACCGAAATTTAGCAAATGTAGATGCTGCGTTTGAACAATTGGCTGCATGGTGGGACGATTACTTATCGGTAATGCACATAGAATCTCCGGATCCATCATTCAATTCAATGATAAATGTTCACAATCCTCGTCAGTGTCACACGACGAAAAACTGGTCTCGCTATTTATCATTATATCAATTAGGATATGGAGCTCGTGGTATTGGTTTTAGAGACTCATCACAGGACCTTATAGGTGCAATTTCTCATATGCCTGAAGAGGGACGTGAATTAGCAGAACGCTTACTTTCGGTACAAAAACCTGACGGTTCGGCAATGCACCAATTTTTCCCGTCTACTATGGAAGCTAACGAAGGTGACTCTCGTGAAGAAGCGGAATCACCTGACTATTATGGTGACGACCACTTATGGATTGTTCAAACAGTTTCTCAATATTTAAAAGAAACGGGTAATTTAGATTTTCTTAACAAAGAAATTACTTTTTACGAAAAGAAAGTGCCACTCGAAAAACGGGAAAAAGGTACTGTTTTGGAACACCTCAAACGTTCAATAAATTTCACATGGAATGACCGCGGAAAGCACGGTTTGCCACATTTAGGTTTTGCAGACTGGAATGATACAGTTAACCTTGCAAATGGAGCTGAATCTATATTTAATGCAAATCTTTTTGGCAAAGCAATTGTTGAAATGTACGACATATGTGATGCTATTGGAGATGCAGAATACAAAAAAACCTTACAAGGCTACTACGAAGAAATAAAAAAAGCTGTAAACGAGTCAGCGTGGGACGGCAAATGGTGGATTCGATATTTCCGAGCTAATGGTGATCCAATTGGATCGAACACAAACGATAAAGGTAAAATATATACTAACGGTCAATCATGGACGGTTATTTCCGGTTTCTCGGAAGGAGAACGAATGATTTCTTCTTTGGATTCAGTGTACGAAAAATTAAACACGGCAAATGGTATTAAACTCAGTTGGCCGGGATACAATGGGTTTGATCCTGAAATTGGTGGTGTATCGACTTATCCTCCGGGAGCAAAAGAAAATGGTGGTATATTCTTACACGCAAATCCATGGGTTATGATTGCCGAAACAATTGCAGGACGAGGCGATAGAGCTTTCCAATACTACAATCAAATTAATCCGGCTTCAAATAATGACAAATTAGATGTATTTGAATCTGAACCATACTGCTACCCACAAAACATATTGGGCGATGAACATCCTCAATTTGGTTTAGGTAGGAATGCATGGTTATCAGGAACATCATCGTGGACATATATTGCAGGAACGCAATGGATTGCCGGAATTAGACCAAGCATTACTGGTTTAGTTGTTGACCCGTGTATTCCAGCTTCATGGAAAACATTACATGTTACTCGTAAATTCCGCGGTGCAACATATAAAATCAATATTACAAACCCGAACGGTGTTTCAAAAGGTATTACTGAAATCACCGTAAATGGCAAAAAAATCGAAG
Source organism: Bacteroidales bacterium (assembly GCA_027858745.1). Lineage (GTDB taxonomy): Bacteria > Bacteroidota > Bacteroidia > Bacteroidales > UBA1715 > JAQICB01. Next base: position 36,399 of record JAQICB010000077.1, on the reverse strand, counting down.
GAAACATGCTTCCGATTTTCACTGAGGGTGAAGTTGCTGTTGAAGTTGTAATGGGATAAACTGACATATTCAATTGAGAAAAATAAAAAACGATGAACAGTTTTGTTCATCGTTTTTTTTATTCGATTAATTATTGAGAATACGCTTGGTGTACCAAAAAAATCACTATTTTTGTATAAAATATTATAATAATGAGGAGTTTAATATTCTGCTGTATTTTAATTATTATTACATCATCATGTAAATTATTAAGTCCAACTGTAATGTTTGAAACAGAACCGGACTTTCAATACAAAGAATTTGATAATACACAAAAAACAACCATCATTCAACCCTACGATCAATTACAAATATTGATGTACACCAATAACGGCAGTCGACTACTCGAATCGAACCAAATTGGAACAACTCAATCTTCAAACTCTTCACGAAGTTCTCAAAGTTTAACCTACATGGTTCGGACAGACAGTACGGTAAAATTACCGACTCTCGATTTAGTGAAACTTGGGGGAATGCCAAAAGATTCGGCTGAAGTATTTTTAGAACAAGAACTGGGAAAATATTATCAGAATCCATTCATTAAATTATACATTACTAACAGAAATATCATCATGTTCTTTAACGAAGGAACTGACGGCTTATCAATAAATATTCCTGAAGAAGGCATAACTTTACTTGATGCTATTGCAGAAGCGGGTGGGTTAACCGAAAATAGCAAAGCGTATAAAATTAAATTGATTAGAGGAGACAACCAAAACCCAAAAATTTTCAATTTCAACATCCGAAGTGTCGATGAATTCAAAAAAGCAAATTTTGTTCTTGAAGCAAACGATATCATTTATGTTGATTCTAGACCTCAATATATTAATAAAGTTCTGAGAGAGATTCAGCCATATTTAGTATTAGCCTCTACAAGTGTACTTATTTTTAGCATATTTAATTAATGGTAGAAAAAATAAAAAAAATACCGCTTTTTAATGATTCTTTTGACATGACCAAACTATCACATGTCTTAAAAAAGAACATTTTATTCGTTATACTTTTTGGCATCATTACTATTGTAAGTACATTTTTATATCTCAGATATACTCCTCCTGTTTATCAGGTTTATTCTGTAATTCAGATTAACGAAGAACAGAACAATAGTTTTATGCAAATTGAAAATATTTATGGAAATACATCTATAACTAATTTAATTGAACTTATTAGGTCTCGCGAATTTTTAAAACGTTCATCACACAAATTAAACCTCTATACCAGTTACTATATAGAAGGAAAATTTCTCACAAGCGAATTATACAATAAATCTCCTTTTTTTGTGGAATCAAAAAATTTTCCACAAGCATATGAGAATCAAGATATTTACATAGAATATAACGCATCTTCGCAATTTCTTGTATTGAAAAAAGAAGATAATACTCTAATTTTAGATTCTATAAAAACAAACACGTGGACTAATTTTTTTGGTGGAGAAATTTATATTAATATAACCAACCAAGAACAATTCAAAGTGCATCAATCGAAAGCATCAAATAATCGATTGTTTTTTACAATTTTTAATGATAACGGTGCGTTTCAAGAACATATTTCAGGATTACGAGTATCAGTTCTCAGCCAACAAGCAAACACTATTCAAATAAGCCACCTCGGAAATAATGCACAAAAAAGTTCTGATATTGTTAATACAATTAGTGAAGATTTTTTAAATTATAATATTGAGAAAAAACAAGAACGAGCAGAAAAAGTATTAGCATTTATTGAAGAACAACTTGCTATAGTTTATGAACGCTTAGATGAATCGGAAAAACAATTACAAGAATTTAAAAAAGAAAATAACCTTACCGGAAATATTTTTGACAACAAACAAGCTATTGCATCCAATTACCTTAAAAATGCCGATGAAGTATCATCATATCAAGAACAATTGTCATCTCTGCAAAAGGTAAATCAACAAATAGAAAACGGCGACAACATTAATACGGTTCAATTAATATCTATATTATCAGGATCAAACTCTCAAAGTATGATTTTAAACTTCTTAAACGGAATAAGACAACTACAAGAAGAACGAAAAAAATTACTTTTAGAAGTTACCGCCGATAATCATAAAGTGAAAATTATTGATGAGCAAATTTCGGAACAACGAAAACTATTGCAAGAATTTATTACAATTACTAACCAACGTTTAAAATCAGAACTAGAAACACTAAAAGAGCTGAAACAAGAAAAAGTTGTAGAAAGTGATTTTAATGAAATCGAATTAACAAAGCTCAAACGAATACATTCTGTACATCAAAATTTTTATAACGAACTTGTTTCAAAACGAGCAGAATACATGATTTCGAAAGCAGGTCATGTGACAAATAATCTTATTCTTCAAAAATCAAACACCCCACAAACACCAATTTCTCCTATTAAATCAGAGGTAATATTAATAGCTGCCATTTTATTTTTGTTAGCGGTATTAATGCTCACACTTGTACGCTATATGTTATACAATGACATCATGTCTATTAGTGATATAAGCAAATACTCAAAGGTTCCTGTTGCCGGAGTTGTTCCGGTTTCGAATAAAAGCAATAAAATCAATCGATTTATTGTTGAAAACAAACCTAATTCGGTCATTACTGAAGCATTCAGAACCTTACGTTCTAATTTGGAATTTATGCAACAAGACAATAATTCTCAAAAGATTATTGCCGTAACCTCTACTATTTCAGGAGAAGGAAAAACATTTATTGCAATCAATTTAGGTGCTGTGTTTTCGCTCAGCGGGAAACGTGTTATATTACTCGACCTTGACTTACGTAAACCAAAAATTCACTTGACTTTTAAATCATCAAATAAGCATGGTTTAAGCACTATTTTAATTGGAAAAGACAACTATAAAGACTGTATAATAAAGTCTGAATTCGAAAATCTCGATGTCATCACATCAGGTCCTGCTCCACCAAACCCCGCTGAATTAGCTAATTCACAAAAATTCGATGAATTGTTGGCACAACTTAAACAAGATTATGATATAATTATTATTGACACCCCTCCTATCGGCATTGTATCTGATGCAATATTTAGCTTTAAACGAGCTGATTTACCTATTTATGTTACTCGGGCTAACTATTCGAAACGAAATTTTGTAAATAATATAAATTACTTAGATGAAGAGAAAAAAATAAAAAATATTTCTGTTGTATTAAACGCTGTAGAAATAATATCATCAAAATACGGGTATGGTTACAAGGGGTATGGCTATAGTAACTACGGCTATGGGTATGGTTACGGTTATGGATTTGGCTATGGCTATTATTCATATGGAGAGGAAGAAAAACAAAAACCTAAAAAGAGTTGGATTTCATTTTTAAAGAGAACATAATGATTTTTTTCATGTTGGGTGTAACTGCTATTGTATCGCTGATTATCAGCATCTTTAGTTACAAAATGCTTTTGCACAAACGAACATTTCAGATTTTAACAAAGAAAAATACAGACAGTGAGAGGTGGGCATCACAAACGAAACCCATTTTTGGCGGTATAGTTTTTTATATTAGTTTTATTTTAGCATATATTGTTGCTATTGTATCGCTCGATTTTGGAAATATCGAAACTCAATATATTTGTGTATTATTGGTTACGGTAAGCCTCTCTTTTTTTATGGGCTTGTTTGATGATTTACAAAATCAAGGACCGTTCAAAAAATTTATCGTTCAATTATTCTGTGCATCTGCTCTTATTTATTGTAATGTTTATATTACGACATCCGACAATAACATCATAAATTACACATTAACAATTTTATGGGTTATTGGTATTATGAATTCTATTAACATGCTCGATAATATGGATGCTATCAGCGGATCGGTTTCTACAGTAATACTTATTGCAATTGGCGGAATAATCTACATGGCTCATCAAAACATGTTAGATTTACTCATTTTAACCTCACTTATTCCGGCTTTACTTGTCTATTTATATTGGAATTGGCATCCTTCGAAAATGTATATGGGCGACAATGGTAGTCAGTTTTTAGGAATTATTCTTGCTATTTTCAGTATTCAATACATTTGGAATGCACCTCAATCGATTGTTGGAATAAACTACGAAAGTTTTATACTTGTAGGATTGGCTTTTCTTCTCCCGCTTACCGACACAGCCGTAGTTTCTATCAATAGATTAGCAAAAGGCAAATCACCTTTTATCGGAGATAAATATCACACAACTCACAATTTGGTTTATATGGGTTTATCCGAACGAAATGTTGCTCGTGTATTTATAATATTGTCTCTTATTTCAAATGGCATTGTTTTTTATATTATTTCATTTACAAATATTGCAATTCATACAAATTATTATATTATTGCCCTTATTTTTATTGCAATAATATCAACTAGTTTTTATATAATTTCACGTATTGCACACACTAAAAATAAAACAAACTAATATATGAGTTTACAAAAAAATCATTCACTAATTATTATATCTATTCTTATTGTCTGTTTTCTATCGCTGTTTTTAGTGAATTTTTCACAAAACAATTCAATGGAAAGCAAACCACAAAGTAAACCATATACAATAAAAATAGAACAACTCTATATCCCCGATTCGATAACACTTTTTAATGAGACTGTTCCAATACATAATTTTGACACTCGCGAAAGCCTTGAGCGAGAATTGCTTGTAAATGTATATTGGCAATCGCAAACCACCATGTTTTTTAAAAAAATCGGACGTTACTTTCCCATTATAGAATATGTATTGGAAAAAAATAATGTTCCCGAAGACTTTAAATACCTCGCACTTGCCGAAAGTGGTTTTTTACACAATGTTTCACCTTCGGGAGCAACGGGGTATTGGCAATTTTTAGAAAAAACAGCAGAACAATATGGTTTAACGGTAAATCATTACATTGACGAACGATATGATATTGAAAAATCAACTGAAGCTGCCTGTAAATATTTTAAAAAGGCTTATGAGCGATTTGGCTCGTGGACACTAGCTGCAGCATCTTACAATGTTGGCATGTATGGCTTAAATAAACAGACAGACTACCAATACATTGATTCGTATTACGATTTACACACTAACTCTCAAACCGGACGATATGTTTTTCGTGTTTTAGCTTTAAAACTGATTATGGAACATCCTGAAAAATATGGTTATTTTATACAGACTGATGAGAAATATCATCTGCCTGAATTTAAGACGCTTACAATAGACACTGCTATTTCTGATATTGCACAGTTTGCGAAAGACCACAATTCGAATTATAAATTAATAAGAATTATGAATCCTTGGATACGATCAAAATCATTACCTCAAACTCATAAAGACAATCCATACAAAATTAAAATAGTTGATATTTCACAACGAAATACCGACCAGTAACACTCATTTCAAACAACATATATTTTTGATTATGGAGACTCGAAGAGAAAGCGAAAATTTGTTAGATGTACAAGAAGAAGATGCAATATATGTTGAAGGAGCTCGTGTTCACAACTTAAAAAACATAACTGTTTCAATTCCTCGAAATTCACTAACTGTCATTACCGGACTAAGTGGCAGCGGAAAGTCATCATTAGCATTTGATACAATTTATGCAGAAGGACAACGACGATACATTGAAACATTTTCTGCATACGCACGCCAATTTCTTGGCACAATGGAACGTCCCGATGTGGATAAAATTACCGGATTAAGTCCCGTAATTTCAATTGAACAAAAAACGGTAAACAAAAACCCTCGTTCAACTGTTGGTACGGTTACAGAAATATATGATTTTCTCCGTCTTTTGTATGCACGAATTGGCGAGGCATACTCATACAATACGGGCGAGCAAATGGTAAAATATACCCCGCAAAAAATTATTGAACAAATACAAAAAGATTTTTCCAATAAAAAAATTCTTCTCCTCGCCCCTGTTATTCAAGGACGAAAGGGACATTACAAAGAACTATTTGAAACTTTCCGTAAAAAAGGTTATTTACATGCACGTATTAATGGTAAAATTAAAGAATTAACCTACGGATTAAAACTTGATAGATATAAAACTCATTTCATTGAAATAGTAATTGATAAATGCACGATTAGTCCTGAAGGAGCTCCACAACGGCTGAAACAATCATTAGATACAGCAATGAAACAAGGCAAAGGTGTTTGTCTCATTATTGAAAAAGATGCCGAAGAAGGAAAATACTACAGTAAAAATCTTATGTGCCCGACAACCGGCTTGTCATACAACGATCCGGCGCCACACTCCTTTTCATTCAATTCACCTCATGGGGCTTGCCAAAGGTGTGCTGGATTGGGAATGATTAATGAAATTGATATAGAAAAAATCATTCCCGAGAAATCTTTGAGTATAAAAAAAGGTGCTATAAAACCTTTGGGTGCTCACAAAAAAAATCTGATTTTTTGTAAATTAGAAGCAATTGCAGCTAAATATGATTTCTCTCTTGACACCTCTTTTTCAGATATTTCAGAACAAGCTCAAAGTATCATTTTGTACGGTTCGCAAGAAATGTTTACTTTCAAAAATACCCCTATTGGTATTCAATCAAATCACTTTCTCAATTTTGAGGGAATACTCGCATATATTGAGCAACATGGTTTGCTTGCTGATGAAAAAAAGGGTGATGTAAAACAAGAATACTTAAAAAAGACGACCTGCCCCGTGTGTAAAGGACAGCGATTAAAAAAAGAATTTCTCCATTACAAACTAGCAGATAAAAATATTTCTAAAGTATCACAACTTCCTATAAATGACTTGTACAAATGGATACAAGATTTACCCAACAAGATAAGTACAAAACAGCATAAGATAGGTGTTGAAATTATTAAAGAAATTGAAACACGCATTACTTTTTTATTAGACGTTGGACTGCATTATTTGAGTTTAAACCGAAATTCCCGCAGTTTGTCGGGAGGCGAAAGTCAGAGAATACGTTTGGCAACACAAATCGGTTCAAAATTGGTAAATGTATTATATATTCTCGATGAACCAAGTATTGGATTGCATCAACGAGATAATCAACAGTTGATAATCGCTTTAAAAAATTTACGTGACAATGACAATTCTGTTATTGTTGTTGAACACGACAAAGATATGATTCTTGCAGCCGATTATGTTATTGATATTGGTCCCCATGCCGGGAAAAAGGGAGGGGAAATAACCGCACAGGGAACACCTCCTGAATTTATCGCACAAAATAGCATTACCGGAGAATATTTACAAGGCATAAAATCTATCCCCATTCCAAAAAAACGTAGAAAAGGATCGGGTAAAAGTATAACGATACGAGGTGCACGAGGAAATAACTTACAAAACGTAGATGTTTCGATACCTTTAGGCACTCTTACCTGCGTAACAGGTGTGTCCGGAAGTGGTAAATCTACACTTATCAATCAGACCCTTCATCCTATTCTTAACCAATACTTTTACCGTTCAAAACAAGATCCTTTAGCATATTCAAAATTTGAAGGATTAAAATATGTAAATAAAGTTATAGAAATAAATCAATCACCTATTGGGAGAACGCCCCGTTCAAATCCGGTAACGTATACAAATATTTTTAGTGATATTCGAAAATTATTCGAACAATTACCGGAATCGAAAATGAGAGGCTACAAAGCTGGTCGCTTTTCTTTTAACATTAAAGGTGGACGATGCGAGACCTGTAAAGGAGCTGGTGTAAAAACCATTGAAATGAATTTTCTGCCGGATGTGTATGTGACGTGTGACGAATGCTATGGAAACAGATATAATCGTGAAACGCTCGATATTCGATTCAAAGGAAAATCTATAAGTGATGTGTTGAAAATGACCATAAACCAAGCAGTTGAGTTTTTCGAAAACATTCCTCATATTTCACATAAGCTCAAAACAATACAAGATGTTGGTTTAGGATATCTCACATTAGGTCAATCATCTACAACCCTTTCTGGCGGTGAAGCACAGCGAATAAAATTAGCAGCAGAATTACAAAAAAAAGATACCGGAAATACCGTATATATTTTAGATGAACCCACGACAGGTTTGCATTTTCATGATATAAATGTTCTAATGAACGTACTCCAAAATATTGTAAACAAAGGCAATACTGTTATTATTATTGAACATAATTTAGATGTGATAAAAACTGCCGACTACATCATAGATATTGGTCCGGAAGGCGGAAAAAATGGTGGCAAACTTGTTTGTGCCGGAACTCCCGAAGAAATAATTAATCACCCAACAAGCTACACTGCTCAATTTCTAAAAGGGGAACTTAGTATTTAAAATAATTTTTTTTGGTATATTTGATAAAAAAATCACATAATGGAAAAGAATAACGAAGATTTATTAAAAGAAGCATTTAAGACAAAAGACTGGCAAGAAATAAAGTCAAACGATTCGTGGTCAACCTTTAAAATAATAGCCGAATTCATTCAGGGTTTCGATAAATTAGCACGAATTGGCCCTTGTGTATCAATTTTTGGTTCGGCTCGGACACCCAAAACCAATAAATATTATAAAATTGCAACTAATATAGCATCAGAACTAACAAAATATGGGTATGGTGTTATAACCGGTGGTGGTCCCGGAATTATGGAAGCTGCTAATTACGGAGCACAAAAAGAAAACGGTAAATCTGTTGGTTTGAACATTGTTCTTCCCTTCGAACAAACCCCGAATGCATATATTGACCCCGACAAACTTATTAATTTTGATTACTTCTTTACACGAAAATTAATGTTTATAAAATATTCTCAGGGTTTTATTGTTATGCCCGGTGGATTTGGCACACTTGACGAATTATTTGAATCATTAACTCTTATACAAACAATGAAAATAGCCCACTTCCCTATTGTACTGGTTGGAAAAGATTATTGGAGTGAATTAGTCTTGTGGATTAAAAATTCAATGCTTAAAGAACAAAATATTAAGGAGGAGGATATCGACCTTATAAAGCTGGTTGATACCCCCGAAGAAGCTGTTAATATTATCAATACATTCTATTCGAAATACTTGTTGAAACCAAACTTTTAATATGGTTTAAATTTACTTTTCAGTATAGAAAAACAACAATAAAACGCACACAAAATTTTAAATTTTTAAATGTATTTTATTGATTTTTTGAGCATTAAACATACCAACAAGATTAGTAGTTGTCACATTTCGTATACATATAAATACTCATTTTTATCGATTTCTCTTGTTTAGTAACAAAAGTTAGCTTTACATTTGCGAAGAATTTTTAGGACATATTATATGTTTTAAAATAAATTGAGAGTATGAAACGAAGAAAACAATACATAAGAACATTAATCTTGTTGGCATTTACAACATTACCCAACTTTGCTGCCAAAAATCCTTTGCATTTTGATGACAAAATTTCAATACATGCAGAAAAAACCTATGAATATATCAGTAAAACAGATTTATACAAACATATCGCATTCAAAGAATCAAGCAATCGCTATAATGTTTCGAATCAAATGAATATGTTGGGAAAATATCAAGCAAGCAGACAGGCTCTTGTTGATTTTGGTTATCCTATACGTTTAATCGATTCAATACACAAAACAATCTATTCAGACACCTTGCCAAGTGGCAGAGTTGTATATTATTTTGACACCAAAATATTTACTCCTGCAGAACAAGAACGTTTTATTCGATGGTTTATATCAAAAGTAGAAAAAGTATATATGAGACAAACCATTGAAACATACGTTGGACAGGAAATTGATGGTGTTCATATTACCAAAGCAGGTATCTTATTCGCATCAATGCTCGGTTTTGGGTATGTAAAACAATATCTCGAAACAAACGGACAAACAAACTTTAAAGATGCAAATGGAACATCAATTAAAGAAAGACTCAACGAATTTACCGATGTTAAACTCATGAGTTAAGACTTCGAGACACAAAAACCGTAAGAATTACCGTTTTTTAGAACAGTCATTTTTACAACGAGAGTTCGATATATCCCATTCTGCGTGGATCTATAAACCTTTATTGTAAAAAAACACGTGCATATCAGTGTATTGCCCCTTATTTAATTAACACTAATTTGTTAATATTTTTTTAATAACTCCTTGTTTAAAAGCTAAAAAATCATGAAATATTAATAGTAATTTAGTTAAAATTATAAAATAGGTACATTATGATGTTTGATCATATTGATATTCACGAGATGCTGTTGCATCAAATCGGTAATTCTGAAGAAATATCTGATTTTCGTAACGATTCGGTTATTATAAGTGACAGCAGTTTCATACAAGGGGAAAAGGGTCTTATTGCAATAGACACCATTCCGAAGCATTCAGTTGTTTTTTCGTTCAAAAATCACATTACCTGTACACGAACGAAAACATCAATACAAATAGGTAACGATGTGCATATTGAACCCGGAAATTTCGGTGTTTTCGCAAATCACTCCTGCGTTCCTAATTGCTATATGTGGACACAGTACCGTAGTTCTTCAGGAACAGGTCATGTAGTACTTATTGCAACTCAAGACATTTATAAAGGAGAAGAGTTCACGTTTGATTATGCAACAACAGAAACAGAATTGTCCAAAGATTTAAAAGACACAGCTTGTAAATGTCGAAAATTCGGATGTCGAACATATCTAAAAGGATTTTTTAATCTGAGTCAAAAAGAGCAAGAAAGCCTGTTATCAAAACAGATAATTGCTCCTCATCTCGATTATTCAAAAATAATTCATTAATGCCAGATTTATACTTTCCTTCAAAAGTATTTGAACATGCGGTTTTTTCAATAGCAAAACTACCCGGTATAGGCAACAAAACTGCTACTCGCTTAGTTATGCATATTTTGAAGCAAGATCCGGCATATGCAAATGCACTTGGTGAAGCAATTATTAATCTTCGTCAAAACATTACCTATTGCACATCATGTTACACAATTTCAGACTCCGATATATGCGAAATATGTGCAAATCCCATTCGCGATAAAAGTCTTATCTGTGTTGTAGAAAACCTGCAAGACATGTTAGCTATTGAAAACACAAGTCAATATCGTGGTGTATATCATGTTTTAGGAGGTATTATATCCCCCATGGAAGGTATAAGTGCAGAAGATTTAACAATAGATCTTTTATTAAACCGAGTGAAGCACGATTCGGTTTCAGAAATTATTTTTGCACTCCCCGTTACTATTGAAGGCGACACAACGAGCTATTATATCTACAAAAAACTAAAAGATTACTCTATTACCATTTCAATGATTTCTCGTGGAGTTTCTGTTGGTAACGATTTAGAATATGCTGATGAAGCAACATTAGCTCGCTCAATTCAAGATAGAGTTTCATATTCTGGAATTCACTCAAAGTAAACATATAGAGCATTCATAATTCCACAAGATATACCGAAGTATGAAAAAAAATATATCACAAAAAATTAACATATGAAAAAACATTCTCTTGTTGTTTTAGATGTCGACACTATGGGTGACGCTGAAGTTTTTGAACAATTTAAGACTTTTGGTTCAGTTACCATATATAATACAACACAAGCTCATGAACGCTCGAAACATATTGGCGATGCAACAATCGTAATAACCAATAAAGTAGTTCTCGACAAAGAAATTCTAAGTTCTTCTCATATCGAATTAATTTGCTTAACCGCAACCGGTATGAATAATGTTGACTTAGACTATGCTCAGGAACACAATATTACGGTTAAAAATGTTGCCGGATACTCAACCGAAAGTGTTGCACAACATACTTTTGCATTATTATTAAGCTTTTTGCATCACACAGCATATTATAATTCCTATGTTTTTTCCGGAGAATACTCCTCATCTCCTGTCTTTACTCATTTTGGACCACGATATTGGGAGTTACAAAATAAAACATGGGGAATAATTGGTTTGGGCTCAATTGGCAAACGAGTAGCTCACATTGCACAAGCTTTTGGTTGTTCCATACAGTATTATTCTACTTCCGGAAAAAATAACTCATCGGAATATTCTCAGTGTTCTTTAGAATCATTACTCAAAACATCAGACATTATTTCTATTCACGCTCCACTCAATGAACATACCCAAAATTTATTGAAATACGATGAGATGAAACATATGCAAAAACATGCTATTTTAATCAACGTTGGACGAGGTGGTATTGTAAATGAGTCAGATATCGCACAAATTTTACGTGAAGATTGTATTGGCGGAGTCTGTCTCGACGTTTTGGAACAAGAACCTATACCAAAAGATTCTCCTTTATTGCACACAGATATTGCACACAAATTACACATTACACCTCATGTTGCATGGATAAGCAATGAAGCTTTAGATACCCTCTTTAATAAAGTCTTTAATAATATTAAGGATTATATTGAACAAAAGAAGTAATTCAAAAATATTGGGCACTCGATGAAACCGAACATTCTGGACAGACACTAATTACAATATATTTTCACACATATCCATAATTTTTTTTCGACGAGCACGTAAAGATTCTAATTCAGGATTATGCGTATAAGCTTGTATTTTGAATCGAAGCATGTGAAATGTTTTCTTTGCAAGAATAAAATAATCAAAACTCACAACAGATACAATAAGCAATGCAACACCTATTACAAAAAACATCCACCACGATAACCCCCAAAAAAATACACAGAAAATGCTTATAGCAGAAAACCAAATAGGTACAATCAAAAATCCGAGTGAAAACGTTATTGAGTTGTAAAATTGGACATCCTCAGCTAGTTTTTGTGCTATGCTGAATGTTTTTTTAAAAAAGAAAATATTCAAAATAAATCCAATAATAAAAATTGGTAATCCCACCAATAAACGCACACTATTCCATATTATAGTAAACTCATCTCCCCCATTTTGATCCACCAACCACTCGCGATATTGCATTGCATTACGTTTATCTCTATAGGCTACAACCTCTTTTTCGAGGGTATCAATCACTTCGGGTTCTTGTTCCCCGGCTGCATCAAGTTTTTCTATTACTTTTTTATATGCTTGAAAATTTTTGTACAACAAAGCTCCCGAAATATCATATTTTTTAATCACAAAAGAAGCGCACATTCTTCGTAACTCTTCATATGCTTCGTATCTTTCACCATCATGTTTTATATGAAGCATACATTTTTTCATTTCTTCCTGAATTCGGTTTCGCAATGCTATAATTGCCTTATTCGCATTTTCTTTGTATAATTCAACATATTCTGCTATTGAAAATGGCTCACCGAAATTCACAAACAAATGACTCCTAAAACTCACATAATTATCATAGTAAATACCAACCGGCATGATATGAACATCTAAATCTTGACTACTCAACTCCTCTGCCAAAAAAGCAATTCGGGGCACTGCTTTTTTAATCGCTCGCAATCGCCTATACCCCCAATGAGTTGCTTCCGGAAAAATACCAATAATTTTACGTGCTTCAAGAACCTTGACACATTTCTCAAATATTTTCTCATTATTTCCTAATGATTCTAACCCATCTTGCATGCGGTATACCGGCATAATTTTAAAAAATCGTAATATTGGACGTACAAATTTACTTTTAAAAACATCTGCACGAGCCAACCAGACAACCTGACGTGTTTGCACGCCGATTAAGGTTAATGCATCCATAGCTGTATTCTGATGATTGGGGGTAATAATCAATGGTTTTTTAGTATAGATATGTTTAAATCCGTGCACTGCCACTTTTCTGTACCACAATCGCCACCACAATCGCCACCAAGCATTTACGAAAAGCCATTGAAACACAGAAAATTTCTCTTGAGATCCTAATTTAAAATTCATAGTTGTAGATTATTTCCACAAAAATAATTCTTTTATACAAATGACCACATGTAAATTATCATTTTTCGTAAAAAAACAAATTGTGCCCGTATACCGAACACACTTTGGAAAGTCATCATAAAAAATAACAAACACCTCTATTTCTGCGTAAGAAAGAAAACAATAAAAAACTAAATTATGAGCAAATTAGCATATTATATAATTATCCTTTTCATTGCTGTATTTTTTACAACAATAACAGCTTATGCTCAATACAAACCTATTTCTCTCAAAAACATACAAATTACCAAATCTATTCCTATATATATGTATACACAGCAAACCGATTCTGACTTTACAATACATATAGATATTCAAAATATCTCTTCAGATACTATTTATTACACCATTCAACAGGGCAGATTATTCATCCCCTCTCTTCCGGGTTATTCTGCTATGATGCTTTTACACGACACAACGCACAACATAGCACCACAAGAATCTCAACAACTTATTGTGCCTGCACTTGCAATAGAACCTGAAAAAACACATAAAGCAGACTCTCTTTCATACAGTTTTGGCGGTATTGCATCCGATAAATTTATAGAATTTGCCTCAACTATTTCGCCGAAATCACTAAGCAAAAAAGAATTACAAACAGCTTTACAAATAATACATCAAACTATTCCGCTAGCAGCTCTATGTACCGATACAATTTCGCATAACATTCCACTTAAACAAATGTTGGCGAATATTATGAATACAGGTGTTCCCTGGTATTGTCTATTGTACATAAATATACACACAAAACCACAAACATTACAAGGAGAATTACATTATTTTATTGCTGACAGCAGCTCGGTAATCATAAACATTATCAGTTCAGACAAAGACACCCTTATGTCTCAAGATATCTCAAGCCTTCAAAAACCCGGATACTATACCTATAAACTCAATCTTGACATATCTCACTATTCATCGGGAACATACACCGTGGAGCTTTTACAAAACAATACGGTACTTATGATACGAAAAAAATTTATACTCCAATAAACCACAAATTTTGTGAGCACATATTGGACGCAATTTTAAATTTTATCCTGAATTAATACTCTTTGCGAGGGAGACATCATATCTGTTACTATATACGAAACAACAGAAATTATAATTCCGAATATTATTGGATCTAATGTAAAGGGCAACGTGAAATCTTTATATACATTTATAAGTAATGTCAATATTAATGTACTACTTCCACCCAAAATCATAGAAATAAGAGCTGCAATTGAATTGGTTTTTTTTGCAAAAATGGTAACCAAAACGGGAACCAACATACCGGCAACCATAAAAGAATAGGAATACAACATTAAATCTAAAACACTTGTCATGGTAAGAGCCAACAACAAAGCTACAATACCAATAAGCAATGTTAAAATTTGAGAGTACCGCAAGCTTTTTGCATGATTATGTTTTTTCAACACATCAGTCAATAGATTTCCGGATGATGCCATAAGGCAACTGTCTGCGGTAGACATGATTGCGGAAAAATACGCCGACAATACTATCCCAAGAAAACCAATCGGCAACACAGATTTCAATAACAAGGGCAAGCCTTTTTCACCATCAAATTGTTCAACAGGAATAGACGCTACCGACTCACCATTAATAAACATGTCATTAAACATTCCGGTATCAAAAGCAACCCGAGCCAAAAGCCCCAAAATGACACCAATAAAAGCCATAATTGGCCATTCAAAAAGCCCGGCAATAAACCATGCTTTTTTTGCAGTTGCAGTATCCTTAGAAGCATATATTCTTTGATATAATGTCATTCCTACAAACCAAATTGGAATAATTGCAAAACCCCAATTCACCAGTTGTTGCCAAGAAATAGCAGTAAGACTAAAAAAATCGGCACTCAATGTTTCACGAATCACCTCATATCCACCTACTTTAGTATATGCAAACGGGAGTCCAACAAAAATTAATCCCACCATCAACACAAGCCATTGAATGGTATCGGTATAAATCACCGCTTTAAGTCCTCCTATTACAGTATATCCAACTGCAATGATGCCCATTATTAAAAGAGCAGTATTGGTGTTTAACCCCTCAACGGTAGCAGAAGCTAACTTAGCACCGGCAAGTATTTGAGAACTAGAAAAACCGAGATAGCCAATAGCAGAAATTAGACCGGCAATAAGAGCCACCCGTTTGTCAAACATAAATTCTAAAAACTGAGGAAATGAAAGAAAGCCTTTTTTTCGTGCCAAATCAGACACAACCGGAATTAATAAAACAGCACTTAACCAAGCTCCTATCAAGCCGGTAAACAACATCCAACTCCCGGAAATACCCATTACAAAACCTAAGCCTCCTAAACTAATGGAAAACCCACCGCCAACATCTGTTGCTACAACAGAAAGACCAATATGAAAACTACTTAATCCACGACCTCCGACATAATAATCATCGGTATTTTTATTTTTTCTTAAAAAATAAAAACCTACTCCCAGCATTGCTCCGAGATAACAAATAAAAATAGATATATCAATCCAACTCATACCGTAATTAATTCATTATTTATATTTCTACACAAAAAGCCACAAAGGTACACAAGATTTTGAACTATAAAAAAAACCGAGAAACACTGTTGTAAAATCCTGAAAACTTACCATATTTGTGGTCTAGAATAATAGATATGAATAAACAAGACATTTTATCACTCGATATTTCAGAAATCAAAAAAATATGTACTGATTGCGGAGAGAAAACATTTAGAGCACAACAAATATATCAATGGATTTGGAAAAATCGGGTTCGCTCATTTTCTGAAATGACCAACCTTTCTGCCGAATTTCGCACATTTCTGGAAACACATTATTATTTTAAAACAGTTTCTGTTCTTTCAACTCAAAAAAGTAAGGACAAATCTATTAAAATAGCGTTTCAGCTTGAGGATAAACAAATAATTGAAGGCGTTCTCATTCCTTCAGGAAAACGAATAACAGCCTGTATTTCTTCACAAGTAGGCTGCGGATTGCACTGCACCTTTTGTGCTACGGGCAGTTTAGGTAGCATTAGAAATATATCGGTTGGAGAAATTACCGATCAACTATTTCACATCGATGAAATAAGTCAAAACACATACCAGCAATCGGTAACAAATATTGTATATATGGGTATGGGAGAACCATTGCTCAATTATGATGCAGTACTGGCATCGGTTAACAGACTTACCGATGTGAACGGCACCGGAATTTCTCCCACACGAATTACCATTTCAACCGTTGGTGTTGCCGATAACATCAAAAAATTAGCAGATGATAATTGTCCCTGCAATTTGGCTGTATCAATCCACTTCCCCGATGATGCACGACGAAATACATATATGCCGATAAATAAAAAATTTAATTTAAGTACATTATCGGAATCATTATCATACTATCATCAAAAAACAAATAAACGAATTTCAATAGAATACACACTACTGAAAAATGTAAACGATAGTTTAGATGATGCTAGTTTATTGGGACATTTTACCAAAAGATTTCCGGTGAAAATCAATCTTATAGAATACAATCCTCATCCTGCGTCTCCTTTTCAGCCTTCGGATGCACATGTGCGAGAAAATTTTGCTGCCTTTTTAGAAAGATTAAATCTTATCGTTACTATTCGGTATTCAAAAGGCAAAGACATTGATGCTGCATGTGGTCAGCTAGCAAAAAAGAAAAGATAAAGTACTGGTTTAAAGAGTGTTATTGTAATCTTAAAAAATTTGTTTCATCAACTCAAAGTGTGTATATTTGTATTACTTTTCGTACATTAATACAAAAGACATGAAACAAAAATATATACTTCTCCTTCTATCCGGTTTATTTTGCATTCCGGTATTTTCACAAAATTCTTCTTCCGACGATTCATTATCAATCCATAATCTATCGGACAATCCGCAGGCTATTCAGCTTTTTATGAAAGCCGAAACATTTTTTGAGAAAGAAAAGTATACAAAAGCAGCAAAATACTATTCGGAAGCATATCGTGTAGATACAACAATTATTGATGCTTTGAATAATGCGGGAGTTGCATATCGTAGAGCATATAAAATGGACAGTGCTATTTATTATTACACAAAAATCCTTATTGAAAAATGCACGCAATAAAAATATCCTTCTCAATCTTAGCTTAGTATATATTTATGAAGAAATGTATACCGAAGCTATTGAAACATTAAATTCACTGCTCGATTTATTTCCAAATGATGCGTTTGCATTATACCATTTAGGACTGATTTATTCATTTACCGAACAATATGAACGAGCTATTCATTATGGAGACTTAGCTTTTAAACAATGGCTACCAATCAATAACGACAAAGCTCAACAGTCCGCCTTATTAGTTTGTGAATCATTCATATCGCTCAACAATAAAGACGGTGCAGCAGCATACTATAAAAAAGCTCAAGAAAAAGGAATGGAACCTGCTGATGAATTTAAAGATTTAGGATTATAATATGGCAAACAGACGTTTTCGAGGCTCCGCAGGTAACAATAAAAAAAGAGGTGGAGATTTTTTACTTCAAAATGCAAAAAAAACTGGTATTATTGAAACCGAATCGGGATTGCAATATACCATTATAGAAAAAACAGATGGCGACATGCCACAAGAAGATTCACAAGTACTATTTCATCAGCGTGTATTACTACTTAAAGGAACCATTCTCGAAGACTCATACAAAACAAACAAACCTGCCGAGGCTCCTGTTCCTGAACTATTAGAAGGTTTAGCAGAAGGTATACAAAAAATGCCCGTCGGCAGTAGATTCAAATTTTGGCTTCCACCCGATTTGGCTTGGGGTCAAAAAGGAAGTTCAGACAGAATACCGCCCAATGCCGTTATTCAATTTGACATACGATTACTCGAAATAATAGAATAAAAAAATTACAGTTATGGAATCTTTTCCCGGAAAATTCTCGTTTGGACGAGGTGGGTTGCTCCCACAAGAAGAAATGTTGGAAGTTGAAAATAAAAAAAAGAGTCTTACCATTGGTATTTTAAAAGAAAGTGATGCTAATGAGCATCGTACTCCCCTCACTCCACAAGCTGTACAATTACTTACCGATAATAATTACACTGTTTTGTTTGAACAAGGTGCCGGAACACAAGCACGATTTTTAGACACCGAATTTAGCGAAGCAGGTGCACGAATTATCCGCTCAAAAGAAGAAGTTTGTCAGGCTGATATATTATTAAAAGTAGCTCCCTTTTCGGAAGAAGATATTTCCTTAGTTAATGAAAAACAGACAATTATTTCTTCAGTTGTCATAAATGATGAGGGAAAAAAAAGTGTACAAAAACTAATCGAAAAAAAAGTAACTGCTATCGGTTTCGAGTATATTCGTGATTATGAAGGCAATTATCCGGTAGTTGCATCTATGCAAGAAATTGCAGGTTCGCTCTCGGTGCTTATTGCAGCACAATATTTAAGTGATTTAAAAAATGGTAAGGGTGCATTATTAGGTGGCATTACCGGTGTCACCCCGGCCGAAGTGGTTATTTTAGGAGCAAACACTGCGGGCGAATTTGCAGCTCGGGCTGCTCTCGGGCTCGGTGCTCACGTCAAAATTTTTGATGCATATTTACAACGCCTTATTTCTATTCAAAATAGTTTAGGTCAGCGACTGTATACATCTAACTACCAAACAGAGGTACTCAAAAAAGCATTTCGTTCTGCCGAGGTAGTCATTGGAGCAATGCAATTGGTTGAAGACAATACCAATTTTTATGTATCAGAAGATATGGTCAAACTCATGAAAAAAGGGACTGTCATTATTGATTTGGGTATTGACCAAGGCGGATGCTTCGAAACATCAAAATGTACAACACACAAACAACCAACATATACCAAACATGGTGTCGTACATTATTGTGTGCCGAATATTCAATCAAATGCAGCACGTACATCATCTATTGCACTAAGTAATATTGTGATGCCTATATTGCTTAAAATGGGAGAACAAGGGGGTGTAAGCCATTTTCTTAAAAACGACTTTACCGTCAGACAAGGAGTGTATATTTATAATGGGATTTTAACCAATAGCCATATTTCTAAACACTACTCTATTCCATATAAAAATATTGATTTATTAATGGCTGCGTTTTAATAAATAGTGCTTACAAAAAAAACCGTTGAAAATAACTCAAAAACTAAGACTCGTTTTCAAAGAATAATTTATAAAAATGCATATTCCGAGACTGATCAAATCCTTTTTCAATATATTCGGGACAAGAATGAACATAGACATGGAAATTTCGGTCTAATTTAATAACGCTTCGCACATATTTTTTTGCTTTTTTTACTGCATCGGGAGAAATTTCAAATTGTGATTGTGCTTCAATATTATTGTTTTCTTCATAAGAACCTTTAAACTCGTTAAAATGCTGAATAACCTCAGGATTACCGATGACCTCTTGCTGAAATTGTTCAACATCAAGCACCTCATTCTGTTTTAAATAATCATATGATTTATTGATAAAACCCAACTGTTCTTGTTTTTCAACATTATTATCTTCGGTTAAAACCTGATTACTAAAACTTTTACACATTTGTACAAATTGAGTGGTATTAAAATAATCGGTTTTCATTATCGTCGCTTGAATAAAGTCATCAATCCAGTAGTGAGCCTCGTTAGATTTGTTTGTATTATCAATTATCTTGAGAAGATGTCCCTCCTCGGCATTACGATTGAAAATTAAACAGCCTTTATCTAATTTTTTAATGTTAATTCCCGCCTCGTGGTCAACATTAAAAGTTTCGTTTTGCAAAAAAACCTTAATATAACTATCCTTATTTTCTGACTTAAATATGCCTACCGCATCGGTCAATTCATCTTCTATCAAACAATTTGAAAAATACGCTACATATAATTCGCCATTTTTAATATTCGGATGCGTTGAAATATCATATAACTTTTTCGCAATATGTGCCGATTGAATATACAATTCTTCGGGTTGAGAAAAAATACTCTGCACATATGAAAATACAGATTCGTCACCAAGGTGCTTATCTGTATCGAAGGTGTACAAATCATCAGATTTGAATGGTTGCGAAAAAAAGGTAAATAACAAATCAGACGTTGATTCGTCATCAATTATTATTTCAGACTTTGAAAGTGTTACACCCTCCTCCAAAGACTTATTTCCAATTTTATGGATAACTAATTTTTCTAAACGTGCTTGGGTAAAATCTATCATAGAATTATTTTTTTTCAAAAATAGAAAAAAGATTGAAGTTTTATGTTCAAAAAACAAAACAAAAATCTTATACTGTGAAATATAATTCAAACAGCAAAAATCAGGTCTAAATCAGCTTATTAAAAATAAATAGCACGCCTTAACTGTTATATTTCATAAAAAAACATGTAAGGATACTCATGGCAAAGGAGACATAATTACTAAATTTTACCTATTTTTGATAAAAACATAAAACAAATAAACATGAATACAGAAATTATAACTGCTATTAATAATCAAATTCAAGCAGAAATTTACTCTTCAAATCTTTATTTATCAATGTCATCTTGGGCAAATGCTCGCGGTTACAAAGGTATGTCTCACTGGTTAAAGCAACAAGCTCTTGAGGAACATACTCATGCAATGAAATTTATTGCCTTTCTCGAAGACAGAAACTCACAACCGGAGATATTACAAATTGATAAACCCGATGCTGAATGGTCGGGAATTAAAGAAGTATTTGAAAAAGTATTGGCACACGAGCAAAAAGTGACAAAACTCATAAACAATATTTATGATTTAGCACTTGAACACAAAGATCATGCTTCTACTTCGTTTTTACAATGGTTTATTGACGAACAAGTTGAGGAAGAAGCAACCGCATCAGAAATTCTTGATGAAATTTCATTAGCAGGAGAAAAAGGTGCCGGTATCTATATGATAGACAAAGAACTCGGACAACGTATTCAAGCTTCTACTACAACTGGCAATGAAGCATAATTAATAAATCTATTTTATAAATTTAAAATTATTTAACTATGAAAAAGTATGTATGTGAACCATGTGGTTATATTTATGATCCAACAGATGGCGATCCAGATGGTGGTATAGATCCGGGAACTGCGTTCGAAGATATTCCTGATGATTGGGTTTGCCCGGTTTGTGGAGTTGGAAAAGAAGAATTTTCTGTTTTAGAAGAATAAAAATACACAACAAATTTAAACAAGAACTAACCATTAATGTTAGTTCTTGTTTATTAAAGTACAATTAAGCATGAAAGCTAAAGAAATTGCCCCAGATATATATTGGGTTGGTGCGATTGATTCGCAAATAAGAAATTTTCACGGATATCTTACTCAGAAAGGCACAACCTATAATGCATATTTAATTATTGATGAAAAAATAACTCTCATTGATACAGTTAAAGATACTCACACCGATGAAATGATGTCGCGTATATCAGACATTATTGATCCTTCAAAAATTGATGTCATTATTTGTAATCATGTCGAGCCGGATCATTCAGGTAGTATGCCAGCAGTCTTAAAACACTGTCCTAATGCAACGGTAGTAACCGGTCCAACTGGAGAAAAAGGACTCAATATGCATTATAATAACAATTGGAATTATCACATCGTAAAATCGGGTGATACATACTCTATTGGTAAACGAAGCTGTCAGTTTGTATTAACACCAATGGTTCATTGGCCTGACAACATGGTATTTTATATACCGGAAGAGAAAATTTTATTTTCGAACGATTCGTTCGGACAACATTATGCAACACCGCAACGATTTGACGATGAGGTTGTAAAAGATTTCGCACTATTTGAAGCAAAAAAATATTATGCCAATATTGTACTTCCCTATTCGGGACAAGTTAAAAAAGAATTAGAAGCCGTATCAGAATTTGATATTTCCATGATTTGTACAAGTCATGGTGTCATTTGGCGTTCATACATTCCCGAAATAATCGAATTATACAAAGAATGGGCTCATAATGTCACTCAAAAGAAAGTAGTAATAGCCTACGATACCATGTGGAAAACAACCGAAAAAATGGCTCGTACAATTTATGAAGCTTTTGATGAAAAAGGCTACGACATTAAAATTATGGATCTTCAAGTAAATCACGAATCGGATGTGATGACTGAAATAATTGATGCTGAATATATTTGTGTAGGCTCTCCTACTCTGAATTCTGAAATGATGGCAAATGTTGCCAAATTTTTAACATACATGCGTGGTCTAGCACCAAAAGACGGACGGAAAGCAATAGCGTTTGGTTCGTACGGTTGGAATGCGAAAAGCGTACCCCATATTGAACAATACTTTAAGGATAGTAATTTTGATGTAGTATTATCGCTTAACCAACAATACCGTCCGACTGAAGAAGACCTCGAATCAATAAAAGCTCAAACAATAAATGTATTATCTTAAAAATTTACAAACTATGAGAAAATTACAAGAAGTCTACAAATGCAACGTATGTGGGAACATTGTTGAAGTTGTTCATGCAAGTGTTGGTGAATTAGTTTGCTGTGGCAAACCAATGCAATTATTAGAAGAAAACTCAGTAGATGCAGCAACAGAAAAACATGTTCCTGTTATCACAAAAATTGAAGGCGGTTACAAAGTAACTGTTGGCGATGTTGCTCATCCAATGGAAAAAGAGCATTATATCGAGTGGATTGAACTAGTTTCAGAAAATAAAATTCAGCGCCGGCATCTTGCTCCGGGACAAGCTCCTGAAGCAATTTTTTATACTAAAGAAACAGAGGTGTATGCTCGAGAATACTGCAATGTTCACGGACATTGGAAAAGTAAATAATTTTTCATATTATGCACTACAACGACTTGCTCCTATTTATAATGGAGAAGACGTTGTATTTTTTAGATAATAAAATAGACGGATGAAAATTGGTTTTATAGGATTAGGTAAAATGGGCGGAAATATGGTAAAACGCCTCTTGCAAAACAATCACGAAATAGTGGTGTTTGATTTTTCCGTTGAGGCAATGGATGAAGTGAAAGAATATGGCGCCATACCATCTAAAAATATTGAAGAATTATGCGAAAAATTACCAAAAAAAAAGGTGATTTGGCTCATGATACCTGCCGGAAAAACGGTTGACAACACACTCGAAATGTTATCTAAAAAATTACTCCCCGGAGATATTATTATTGATGGAGGAAATTCGTTTTGGAAAGATACAAAAAGACGTTCTACCACAATGAAAGAATATGGCATTGACTTTATAGATTGTGGAACAAGTGGTGGTGTATGGGGATTGCAAAACGGATATTGCTTAATGTACGGTGGCGACAAAAACGCATGCGAATACACCGAAAGTTTATATAAAGATTTAGCTACCGAAAACGGTAGTTTATATTGTGGTAAATCGGGTTCCGGACATTTTATAAAAATGGTTCACAATGGTATAGAGTACGGTATGATGCAAGCATTAGCCGAAGGATTTGAACTAATCGAAAAATCTTCTTTTGATACCAATCTTACTGATGTAGCTCACGTGTGGCAACATGGAAGTGTGGTTCGTTCATGGTTACTCGATTTAACTCATAACGCATTACAAGAAGACACAAAACTTGAAAAAATTAAAGGCTACGTAAATGATAATGGTGAAGCACGATGGATGATTGAATCCGGAATGGATTTCGAAGTCCCATTACACGTTACCGCAGCTTCATTATTTACCCGTTTCGAATCGCGACAAACAGATTCATTTGCTATGAAAATGCTGGCTGCTATGAGAAATCAATTTGGTGGGCACGATGTCAAAGAAAAATAAACAGATGAATGCTCTTGATAATCATATATTAGTCATTTTTGGCGGTTCAGGCGATCTTACAAAACGCAAACTGATTCCGGCCTTATATGACTTGTTTTTAAAAAAATTACTTCCTCAGCATTTTGCTGTTGTGGGTGTAGGACGTTCAGAATATTCAGACGAAACATATAGAACTCACTTAGCTGAAGGCTTAAAAAAACACAGTGTTGTTTCAGAAAATGAAAGTGCAGATTTTCTGCAATCATGCCATTATGTTGTGTCTGCTTTTCAAGAAGAAGATCAAACACAAGCTTTCATAGACAAAATCACAAAACTCGACTCCGATTATAAAACTGAGGGAAATATTATATATTACTTATCTACCCCTCCCTCATTATATAAACCTATTTCAAAAAATTTGGGAACGTGCAAACTATCACGTTCGAGCTCCGAATTTCCCGGATGGAAACGCATTATTATAGAAAAACCTTTTGGAACAGATACAACTTCTGCCCAAGATTTAAACAGTCATTTGCAAAGCTATTTCGAAGAAGAACAAATATATCGAATTGATCATTATTTAGGAAAAGAGACCGCTCAAAACATATTGATTACCCGATTTTACAATTCAATATTTGAACCACTGTGGAATAGAAATTATATTCATCATATTGAAATAACAGCATCAGAACAAGAAGGTGTTGGAAGTCGTGGTGGATATTACGATTCGGCGGGTGCATTACGTGATATGGTACAAAACCATATGCTTCAACTTGTTGCACTTATAGCTATGGAATCACCAACCAATTTTAACGCACATGCTATTCGTAATGAAATATTAAAAGTGTTCGAATCGCTTCGTCCGCTCACAATGGAACCTATTGAAAGACAAATTGTTCGTGGTCAGTATACCGAATCTACTATTGACGGAGAAGAACAGAAAGCATATACACAGGAAAAAAATGTTGCACAAGACTCAAAAACAGAAACATTTATTGCTCTTAAATTTTTTATAGATAACTGGCGATGGGGCGGAGTTCCATTTTTCATTCGCACAGGAAAACATTTACCATCACGAGTGAGTGAAATTGTGATTACCTTCAAACATGTTCCCCACCCCGCATTTGTAAAAAATGCGAGTGGACAACAATTCAAAAATCAACTTATAATACGGATTCAGCCGGACGAAGGAATTCAATTACGTTTTGGTATGAAAATTCCCGGACTTGGCTTTGATGTAGACCCAACACATATGAATTTTAAATATGCTGATAAATATGCAAATCATTCTGAAACAAATATTCCATCAGCATACGAACGCTTATTGTTTGATTGTATGAATGGAGATGCGTCACTCTTTACACGAGCTGATGCGGTTGATTTAGCATGGAAATTTGTGCAACCAATTTTAGATGAATGGGAACACAACACATCTTTTCCTCTCTACGGTTATCCTGCAGGAACATGGGGACCGGAAAAGGCTGATGAACTCAAAAAATTATACGGAAAATGGAGACAAGCTTGTAAAAATAGTACAGACTCCCAAACATATTGTGAACTATAATTATGTACATACACTCGTTTAATCATATTCCGGAAATTGGCGACTATATTTTTTCGCAATTTGAAACAGAAATTAAGAATCTGGGATTCATATCTATAGCATTATCAGGTGGAAACACACCGAATGCTCTATTTGAATATTGGGTAAAACAGTACTCCGATCGTGCAGATGTGTGGAATGCAATTTATTTTTATTGGGTTGACGAACGTGCGGTTCCGCCAAGCGATTCTGAAAGTAATTACGGAACAGCACGGTTATTATTTTTCGCAGCTCTTTCAATTCCCGAATCACACATTTTTCGCATGAAAGGCGAAGAGAAAGCACACATAGAAGCACAACGTTACGAAGAGTTACTTACACATCAACTGCAGAAAAAAAATGCTATCCCGCAATTTGACTTTGTATTTCTGGGACTTGGTGAAGACGGACATACTGCTTCAATTTTTCCGGGACAAGAAGATATACTAACCCAAACATCTCAATTGTGTAAGGAATCATTCAATCCATACACAAAACAAGAGAGAATTACTCTTACAAGCACAACTATTAATAATGCAAGACGAGTTATTTTTATCATTCTCGGAAAACAGAAAAAAGAAATTTTTGAGCAGGTGTTTTCGACAGATAAAACAGACAAGAAATATCCGGCTCAATGGATAGAACCAAGATATTCAGAAATAGAAATACTAACAAATATTAAATAACAGACCTTAAAAACAAAAAGCTATGAAAAAAATTCTTATTATATACGGTCCACGTGGCGGTTTTACAGAACAAGTTGCCGATTCATTAAAAAGTCAATTTTCGCGAAAATTTGATGCAAAAAGCCTTCCCGGTTCAATGGTAACATCATCTACATTCAGAGAATTTGACTTGGTAATATTTGGTATTGCAACATTAGGACAAGATTCGTGGAATGCAGGCAGACAAGATATTGACGTAAATCAAATTCAAGTTATTATTAATAAATTTGATTTTACAGGCAAGCGAGTTGCAATTTTTGGTCTTGGTAATTCAATACTATATCCCGAACATTTTTGCGATGATATGGGAATAATGGAAGAAATATTACAAGGAAAAAACATATCTATTATTGGCTACACATCCACCTATGGTTATGATTTTAAAGACTCAAAAGCTCTTCGAAAGAACCAATTTTGTGGTTTAGCACTCGACAACGATACTGAGCACGAAAAAACAGAAAGTCGCATTACAGCATGGGTTGATGCAATTACAACAGTACTCGAAAAATAAGACAGGTGATAAAACTAAGCTGTTTTTTTTGAAAATATATCTCATCAAAAAAAACAGCTTAGAATATCAAAAATATTGATTATCAAAGGTTTTATAAAAATCGCATTTTGAAAAGAATATAGCATAAACGTACTTTTTCCACACCAATTACACAATACACCTCGGCTACTTTTCTCACAATTATCTTGTTTATTCAACAAACGAACGTATATTTGCCTCAGTTTTTCTATAGAAATTATAATTAAATTCTTACTAAACAAAAAAAAATGACCATGCAACAAGCATGGAACTATAGAAAAAAATTAACTTACATTTATGAAATCATTCGAAGAAAGTGCATTACATCCTGAAATTATTCACGCTATTCAGGATATGGGTTTTGAAACCCCAACAGAAGTTCAGTCAAAAACAATCCCTTTTATTCTTGAACACACACAAGATTTAATTGCTCTCGCACAAACCGGTACCGGAAAAACAGCAGCGTTTGGCTTACCACTTATGTCACAAACAGATATTGAAAATGCTGTTCCACAAACTCTTATTATCTGTCCAACACGAGAACTGTGTTTACAAATAGAAAAAGATTTACAGCACTTTTGTGCTTATTTGCCTATTAAAACTGTTGCAGTATATGGTGGTGCCAGTATAGATATTCAACTTAAAGCACTTCGTAAGGGAGTCCATTTTGTCGTAGCAACACCGGGTCGGTTAGTTGATATTATTAAACGAAAAAGAATCAACTTGTCAGAAGTTGAAAATGTAGTGCTTGATGAGTCTGATGAAATGCTTAATATGGGATTTCAAGAAGATATAGACTTTATTCTTGAGCAAACTCCAAAAAACAAACGAACATTACTATTTTCGGCAACTATGCCAAGTAATGTCCGCAGAATTGCAAACAAATACATGAACAAACCCGAAGAAATAACTGTCGGGAGTAAAAATGCCGGTGCAGACACTGTGTCACATCATGTATATATGGTTCATTCAAAAGATAGATATATAGCTCTGAAACGAATAGCTGATTTTTATCCTGACATATATGGTATTGTATTCTGTCGTACTCGACAAGAAACAAAAGATGTTGCTGAAAAATTAATGGGTGATGGCTATAATGCAGACACCCTGCATGGTGATTTATCGCAAGCACAACGAGACTATGTTATGAAAAAATTCCGTGCAAAAAGTCTCAATATGCTTGTTGCTACAGATGTAGCAGCACGTGGATTAGATGTGCACAGTTTAACGCATGTTATTAATTATTCTCTTCCGGACGATGTTGAAGCTTACACTCATAGAAGTGGACGTACAGGACGTGCGGGAAAAGAAGGTATTTCAATTGCGATTATCAACCTTCGAGAAAAAGGAAAGCTACGACAAATAGAAAAAAATCTTCAAAAATCATTTGATCACAAGCAAGTTCCTCACGGAAAAGAAATTTGTCATGTTCAACTGATGAATTTAATTTCAAAAATAAATGATGCAGATGTATCTATCGATAAAATCGGTAATTTATATGACACGCTACTTGAATCGTTCGAGCATTTATCAAAAGAAGAATTAATACAAAAATTTATTTCTTTTGAATTTAATCGATTACTCGAGTATTATGAAAACGCTCCGGACATTAATGTTTCCGGCAATGCTCGTTCTGATGATAGAGATCGCAGCAAAAAAGGAGAACGAGGTCGAGGTCATGACCGTGGAGAAAGAGGCGAGCGTGCACCAAAACAATCAATGAGAAATGATAATTACACTCGTTTCTTTATAAATATTGGAAAGAAAAATGGTATTGATAAGTCAGGTTTACTTCGAATATTAAATCAGCACGTAAACGATCGTGACGTTCATTATGGAGCAATTGATATTCTTAAATCATTTTCATTCTTTGAAGTAGAATCAGATAATATTGCAAAAATCACATCTTCTTTTGCTAAAGCTGAACACAACGGCACACCTATTAGTGTTGAAAAGGCTCAATCACCACAAGGTAAAGCTAACAGAGGTAGTAAAAATGATTTTATTAAAGGTGATGACTTCTGGAAACAAAAAAGAAAGAAGAATAAGCCTTATGAACAAACAGCAAAAAGAAGAAAACGGAGATAAAGAAATATCTTTTTTGAAACATATATACAAAACAATTCGTATTTTTTTTATATTGCATACAGTTAATAGATAATAGACGATATTATGAATATGTTACAAAGAATAGCATTTTTAGCTTGTGTTTCACTTTTTTTTAGTACACAAGCTTACTCTCAATACGTAAAAATTAGACAAAATAATGTTTACGCAAGCCTTGGGACAACAATAGATTTTTCTACCAGTGGTTTATATTACTCAACTACGGGTTTAGCATATGAGCGAAAAGTTTATTATACTCGAAATGGTTTATTGAATGTACGTGGCGGAGGTGGTTTAGTTTTTCTACTCGCAGAAAATCATGGATATTATTATTTTACAGATTTTGTATATATTTACGGAGAAAATTGGCATCATTTAGAATTATGTCTTGGTGGCTCCGGAATATATAACATGCACAAAAAAAACAAGGATCTTAACAACGATGTTTTTAAATCATCTCTTGATTATTTTGAGTGGTATCCGTCATTATATATAGGATATCGCTTCCATTTACCAAACGGACCATATGTTTTTCGAAGTGGTATCGGATGGCCGGAACAAATTAGTGTGAGTTTTGGTGTTTCTTTCTAAATCTTCAATTTGGAGATATCATATTCTTAATCTCGACATTTTTTTATCTATCCTAATGATAAAAAATATTCCATTATACACTAATCAATATATCTTTTGATAATATCATGATAGTCGTCAATACGTCTATCTCTAAAAAAAGGCCATATCTGACGTACGTTTTCACTCCTCACGAAATCTATATCAACAACTACTTGTTCTTCTGTGTCAACAGAACACTGATGCAAAATTTCACCTTGTGGGCCAGCTACAAAACTGCTTCCCCAGAACTGAATGCCGGAGGTTTGCTTTGAAGGATCTTCTTCAAAACCACAGCGATTAACAGATACAACCGGTAATCCGTTTGCTACAGCATGTGAACGTTGAATAGTAATCCAGGCATTTCGTTGACGCTGCTGTTCTTCGGCAGTATCATTCATATCCCAACCGATAGCTGTAGGATATACCAATATATCTGCTCCTTTGAGAGCCATCAATCGTGCCGCTTCAGGATACCATTGATCCCAACAAATCAACACCCCTATTTTACCAAGACTTGTTTGCACCGGTTCGAAACCTAAATCACCGGGAGTAAAATAAAATTTTTCGTAAAATCCCGGATCGTCAGGAATATGCATTTTTCTATATATTCCGGCAAGTGAACCATCTGTATCAAAAACAACAGATGTATTATGATATAATCCCGGTGCACGCTTCTCAAACAATGAGGTAACCAAAACTATAGAATGCTGAGCAGCTATCTTTCCATAAAATTCGGTTGACAGACCGGGAATTTTTTCTGCTTTATTAAAAAAAGAAACATCTTCGGTTTGACAAAAATAGAGACTATTATGCAATTCTTGTAATACAACCAATTGTGCTCCTTGATTTGCACATATAGCAATATGCTTTTTTAAGCGTGCCTTATTTTCAGCATCATTTCCGGTATTAGCCTGTTGTACAACCCCGACTCTCATTTTTTTCATACTTTAGACATTACAATTATACGATATAAAACACATACACAAAACTAGGCTTCAAAAATAATATGATATCCGCCAAATTTTCGAATATTGATAACCATATTTCCTTCAAAAATTAAATACTGTCCCTTTACTCCTTGCAAAATTCCGCATACCACATCTTGTTTATCAAAATTATACGATGCTATTTTCTCGGTACAAGCCTTACCGGGAAAGGATATTTTCTGCACATTCCACGATGATAACAAATAATTCTGTAAAGATTCGGATAAAAGTTCAGGAATTGAATTTGCTTTCTCAACAATCAGTTTATCCGACACCTCATGTTCGGTTAACATTTTTCGCCAATTCGTTTTGTCTGACATATGTTTTTTTAATTCAACTTCGACTAAACCGGCTGTATATCTATTTGGCGTTTCTGCAATAATTACTGCACGTTCTGCCCCTTGGTCAATCCAGCGAGTTGGAATTTGTGTGCTGCGTGTGACCCCAACTTTGAGAGCTCCGGTATCAGCAAGATACACATAATGAGGTATTAAACAATGCTTTTCTGCATAATCCATGTCGCGTGCAATACCAACATGAGCTCGACATAATTCCGGTCTCAACACACAATCCTCTGTCTCGGGTGCAGTTTGAAAACACGGATAGCAAAAGCCTTGAGCAAATGATTTATTGGTTTTTCGACCACATTTCACACAAAAAATTTCATGAGTAAATTCAAGTGAAATTTCTTTTCCTATATATGAGTTAATATTGACCTCCTCATCTCCCACTCGTAGAAAATAATGAGAAGTTTCGCCATGCATATCTGTACGCATTTTTCTCAGTATTCCATTAATTTTCATAATAATTATTTATAATATTGAAAGGCTTAATGACAGTTTGTTCCTTTTCCATTTGTTTTTTTGCATGTTCAACCATAAAGTGTAATCGATTAAACACATTTACCTTACTCGTTCCCCCGTCAAAATCCAAAAACAACAAATTCAAATGAGGAAACTTCGAACGCATTTTACGCTCGACACCTTTTGCAACAATATGATTGGCAATACAACCAAAGGGCTGTAAGCTCACAACATTATTGACCCCCTCATTTGCGAACAGTGATATTTCAGCGGGAATCAACCATCCTTCGCCGTATTGGTTAGATAAATCAACAATATCCGAACCGCGTTGTGCTTTTTCATATATTGAGTGCTTCGGTCGATAGTATTTAAAATCTTGTGCAATACGTTCCATTTTATCGGTAAAGGATGATAATTTTTTCTCTAAAAATGACACAAAGAATTTTTTACCCAAACCATTCGAAATAAAGTTATTTTTCTCGTTTACTTTAACATTCACAAATTCCTGCACAAAAAAATCAAGCAAATCAGGAAAGCGGACCTCAATTCCTTCTTGTACTAACCAATCAGCAATAAACAAATTTGCAAATGGATTATATTTGAGATAAATCTCTCCTACTATTCCAATTTGCGGACGCACACAATTATCTTTAGCTAAGTTATTATAATCCTTCACAGCTTGCTCCAACAATTCGAGTAAACCATCAACATTATTCATCCTCATTAATTCAGCAGCATTATCTAAATAATCGTCTGTTATCTTTTTCGTCGTACCAGGCGTTTTTTCGCGTACAACGGTTGCATAGTACATTCGAGACAACACATCTCCAAAAACAACGCCGGTAAGTACCACCTTCATTATTTTTTTCCATGCGAGAGTAAACCCTGGCTGATTTTGAGCAACACCGTCTCCTGTAGCCAAAGAAATTACAGGAACAGAATCAAATCCGGCATGTATTAAAGCCTTCTTAATCAGTGCCAAATAATTTGAAGCACGACATTGCCCCCCGGTTTGACTCATGACAACAGCGGTATTATTTACATCATACATTCCCGATTGCAATGCTTGAATAATATCCCCAACAATTAATGTTGCAGGATAACATATTTCATTATTTGCATATTGTAAGCCCAATTCTACCGAACGATTATTCGAAACAGGCAAACTTTTCATAGAATATCCCATCAATTCGAATGCAGGAGCAATAAACGGAGAATGAAATTCTGTAAAAAAAGGACCTATTATTTGTTTCTGCCGGTCATCATTCGTATAAATAGGCGTTTTTTGAATACGCACATTTTTATCGACAACTGACTCTTTTTGAATAGTTATAGTTTCAACTAGGGAACGTAAACGAAGGCGCATAGAGCCCGAACTATTAATCTCGTCGACACGGATTAAAGTATATGAGGCACCGGCTTTATCAAAAAAATCTTTAATCTCATCGGTAATAAAACTATCAGGTCCACAACCAAACGAATTCATTTGCACAAAATGAACTTGATATTCAGAATTTTTAACTACCCACTGAGCAGCAGAAAGAATTCTATTGGGATAATTCCATTGAGGCACATGTAAATACTCCGATAAATCGTAGCCATCAATATGTGTCACAATTTCTTCGGTAATAACAGCAGCTCCTAATTCGGTAAGAATTTGAGAGGTTTTTTGATGTATTAAAGGATCTGCATGATACGGCCGCCCTGCAAGCATTATTATAGGTTTTCCTTCAATTTTTGCTCGTTCCAAAATACGAAACCCTTTTAATCGATACTGTTCACGATAATTTTTTTGTTCGCGTAAAGCCGTTCGAAACGCTTTGTTAAACACATACCTCGACACACCAAACTGTTTAATATATGCCCAACAATTCTTTTTCAAAACAGTTTCATTTCTAAATGAAACAACCGGTTTATCAATTGGTATTTGATTTCTTTTATCTAAAGAAATAGAACTTTCAAGAACTTCTGCATAGCTCGATACAATCGGACAATTAAAACTATTTTGACTTCCCTCATGCTCATCTTCTTCATACATTACCAGAGGATAAAAAATTCTATCAACGTCTTTTTCAACCAAATCAAGTATATGTCCGTGAGCAACTTTTGCCGGAAAACAAATATTATCAGACATTATTGTACCCTGTCCCTTCTCAAACAATTTATAATTCGACTCTTCAGATAAAGACACAGAAAATCCTACTTGGGTAAATAGCATATTCCAAAACGGATAATTCGAATACATACCTAAAATTCGGGGAATACCGACAGAGATAGATTTTTTGGAAGAAATTATCGGTTCAACATTACGATTAAACAATAAAGAATACTTATAATCATATAAATTTTCTCCCTTTTCCTTTTCAGCATTTCCTTGCGAAGTAAATATTTTTTCACATTTATTTCCGGAATAATATATCTGAGAATTATGAAATACAAATTTGGTTACCACACAATTATTCGTACAGCCTCGACAGGTAATATGCTTACTGGTATATTGCAACGCATCGTGCAATTGTGCATATTTCACCGAAAATGATTTTTTTGAAAAATTGTGATATTGTTGTTTTACATACAAAGCAGTACCATAGGCTCCCATCAATTCGGGAATATCTGTTGTATGAATATGCTTATTCGTTAACTGTTCCATAGCACGAAATACGCTCGGGTTTTTGAACGTACCACCTTGCACCATCACATGGTCACCCAAAACATTCATATTACTAATTCGTAACACTTTAAACAAAGCATTCTTTACAACAGAATAAGCCAATCCAGCCGATATTTCCGACACATCAGCACCTTCGCGTAAAGCTTGTTTAACTTGCGAATTCATAAAAACCGTACACCGTGAACCCAAGTCACACGGAGCATGAGCACCACATGCGAGAGTTGCAAAATCTTCTATTGGGTACGATAATGAATGGGAGAAATTTTGCACAAACGAACCACAGCCCGAAGAACATGCCTCATTAATTTCAATATGTTGAATTGCATTATTTTTTATAAAAATAGCCTTCATATCCTGTCCGCCAATATCTAAAATAAAGGAGACTTCAGGCAATACATCCTGAGAAGCTCTTGCATGAGCTATTGTTTCAACAATACCTTCATCCAATTGAAATGCGGCACGAATAAGATCTTCACCATACCCTGTAACCCCTGTTCGTAAAAATCTAATATTTTGTGTTCCAATCTGTTGCGAACATTTTTCAATTCCTTCAATTACCGTTTCTATTGGTTTTCCATTATTTGTTCCATAAAATGAAGCACACAATTCTCCTGCTTCATTCAAAAACACCACTTTAGTAGTTGTAGAACCACTATCGACACCAAGAAAAACCGAATATGAATTTGTTTTGTCAGCAACTTGGTATGCTTTAGGAACAGCTAAAACAGAACGGTTAGCAAGCCATTGTTGATACTCATCCGCATGTTTAAACAATGGAGCTAAGCGTTGCGAAAACTGTTGTTTTGCATGCTTTGAAAGAAGCTCAATAATGTCTTCAATTTTTTTTTGTTCAAACGAAGCGGCATACAATGCAGCCCCCCAGGCCGGAAAAAGCTCTCCATTAGGTGGAAATATAAACTCTTTCTCATTAATAGATAAAAGAGAAACAAAAGATTTTCGTAATGCCGGTATAAAAGTAAGGGGTCCACCAATACACATTATTTTAGGCACAATATCAACGCCACGAGCGAGAGAATTTACCACCTGTAATGCAATAGCATGAAAAGTAGATGCTGCGATATCAGAAATAGGAATTTTACGACTAATTAAATTTTGCACATCTGTTTTAGCAAAAACCCCACAACGAGAAGCAATTGGATAAATTTGAGTCGATTCTTCAGCAAAAGCATTAAACTCTTCAAGAGAAATATCCAACAAGGAAACAATTTGTTCAATAAACGCTCCGGTTCCTCCGGCACAACTCCCATTCATTCGAATATCCGGTGTTTTATCTTTTTCGAAAAAGATAAGTTTTGAATCTTCACCACCAATATCAATTAAAGTTTGAATATCGGGAAACGAATTTTCAATAACCTCAGAAGCAGCAATAACTTCCTGAACAAAAGGAAATGAATTGTTTTCAGCAATTCCCATTCCTGCACTACCGGTAAAACAAATACGTACAGAAATTTTGGGGAAAGAATTATTTATTTCATCTAAAATAGAGACAATACATGAACGGATTTGTGCTTTATGACGAACATATTGAGAATAAACTATGTTATCAGAAGAATCTAACAAAACAGCTTTTGCAGTTGTAGAACCAATGTCTATACCTAATTTCACGATTTTTATTATAAAAAAATAATTATGCAAATATGCTAAAAAAAAAGCTGAGATTACAAAGAAACAAGACTTAAATTAATAAAGACTTTATTAACCTGAGTTCGACGTAATTTTTCGAGTTCAGATTAGCTCCGCTGAGCTCGTCCTTTGTCCTCGGTTGATATAAAAAGCTGTTTATCAAGGCAAATTATTGAATAATAGCGAGCT
>JAQICB010000060.1 GCA_027858745.1 Bacteroidales bacterium | reverse complement strand
CCATACCCCTCTGTTATTCCCGGTTGAATACCCCTTGTTTCAATTCTATAAACACGATTTGCATATTGTGTATGGAATCTGATTGCATGTTTATTAAAATGATATGCAATATACCCTCCATAATCATACCCCCAATTTGATCCGAGTATTCCAACTGATAATGTACTTTTATTTTCTTCTTGGCTATAGACTTGACAAGACAAAGTCAGAATTGTTAAAATAATAAATAAATGTTTCATCAGACGTATTCTTAAATAATGTTTCCACTATAGCTTACCCGGTCATTTAAATCTATTTCATAAAAATATATACCGAAATCAAAATAAGTCATATCAATAAACTGTTTAACCATTCTTCGTATATTATTCACTTACAATATTTATTCTGTAATATCTGTAAAAAACATAAACACGAACTATCTACATAATCCCCAGACATTATTGTTGTACCAACTGAGCATACAAATCATAGTACTCCTGTGCAGTATTATCAGCATTCAGATTTTCCTCAATATGTCGAGGTGCATGTTGTGCCAATTGTGCACACAAATCTCTGTCAGTATACACACGAGTCATTGCTTCCGCTAATGCCTTAAAGTTTTTCCGTTTCACCACCAAACCTGATTTTTCGTGCTCAACCAA
This sequence comes from Bacteroidales bacterium, assembly GCA_027858745.1. Lineage (GTDB taxonomy): Bacteria > Bacteroidota > Bacteroidia > Bacteroidales > UBA1715 > JAQICB01. Next base: position 14,238 of record JAQICB010000060.1, on the reverse strand, counting down.
TTCCACATTTCCGGGAATATCGGTAATAATAGACGGTACGCCCAGAGACATAGACTCAATCACCGATTTGGTAATCGATTCACCTTTTATAGAAGATAAGACAAACACATCCGAAGCCTTTACAATTTCGAGAGCATTTGTTCGGTGACCGAGCAAATGAATCTTTTCGGTATTTTTCCCCCGTTGTATAATCTGCTTATTTTGTGGCGTATCCATCCCTTCACCAATAATTATAAGATGACAATTCATATCCGGCGACAAAGAATGAACCGCTTGCAAAAGATACGGAATACCTTTCATCGTGCGATTATTTGCCGTATTTACAAACACAAAAGAATCGGCAGGAATACCTAATTCAGCACGAATATCATAGGCTTTCACATCGGCATACCATTCCAGACGATGCCCTTTATTAATCGCAACTGTTTTGTTTGCAAGTTTCGGCAATTGCTTATCAAGATAATTCTTTACCCCAATCGAGTTACAAATAATAGCATCAACACGCGGATGAAGATGTTTGAGATACGAAGCCGGATTTAATTTATTTAAATTCCCCGTATATCCCCGATACAATACAACCTTAACAGGCAAACCTTTCGCAGCAGGAATTCCGGCACGTATACCATTATTATTAAATAACTGCAGAATATCAATATTATGTTCAATAATATAGTTTCGAATTACCGCAATTTCTTCTTTATCAGCCCTTTTTACGGGATGCGAAAAGCTAACATTAATACCTGCCTCACGAAACAGACGAGTGTATTCACTTTCTTGTTTTGTCATTATGTGAACATCAACACCACGTTGAGCAAGAGCAATAAAAATTTCAGCTTCAGGTCGCACCGTATGATAATTTGAATAATTACTTATTACTAATATTTTCATTTTTTTTATTTAAAAGTCACATCTACCTAATGGTCAATGATTACCAAAACAGGTAGGTTCAATATTGTCACCAACAAAGGTAGGAATTTCAAGGCAGAAATACAGAGCACACACACAATAAATTCAAAAAAAAGAAACAGCCACAAGATGTGGCTGTTTTACTGGTGTTGCACTTTAAGGAGCAAAAAAGAGAAAGAGAGTAGAATAAAAATTGAAGATTATAAAAAATACTCAATCATAACTTCAGTACAAATATAAAGCTAGATACATAAACTAAAAAACGGACACGTCAAGGAAACAGAGGACGTGTTTTGCAAAAAACAATTATTCAACAAATAAATATTAATAATTTTTCTAATTTTTGCATTTTTTAATAATTTATCAATCACTTTTAAAAATAAAAAGGTTATATTGCAAAAATTAAATAAACAAAACACCAAAAAACACAATTCAAAAATGAGAGAAACGGAAGAAAACAAGAGTATTCAAACGCTGTTATTTCAAAAAATTCAAAATTGCTTATTATCACACCAATCTTTAGTAAACGAAATATCAGACATTTTAAAAATCAGTACCGACAGTGCATACCGAAGAATTCGCGGAACGACATCGCTCACAGCAGATGAGATTGTCACTCTCTGTACTCACTTCACCCTTTCGTTTGATTCACTATTCGGGAAAAATCCAAATACAGTTTCATTCACATACAGTCCTTTACAAGATGAAGCGTCTTTATACAATCATTTATTATTTATAAAAAAACAACTTGCTCTATTTCATTCAACTCCCGATATTGAATTTATCTATTCAGCCGTTGACATACCAATTTATCATCATTTTGGATTTAAAGGAGTTATGGCTTTCAAAATTTTTTATTGGCTCAAAGGAATCATTAATCTCGAAAGTTATGCTCACAAAAAATTCTCTCGAACCATGCTTGATGACGATACCTTTAAAGAAATAAAAGAAGTTGCAGACATGTATCGAAACTTTAAATCAACTGAAATATGGACACAAGCTACGGTAAACAGCCTGATAAAACAAATTGCATACTACTGGGAATCAGGGTGGTTTGAATCGAAAGAAGATGCACTGTGGATTTGCGAAGAAACCGAACGAGAAATTTTAAGTGTAGAAGAAATGGCTTCCAATAGCACGAAAAATGGAATAGAAGAGAATTTTAAATTATATTTCAGTGAAATAGAAATAAGCAACAATTGTGTGTTAGCAATTTCACAAAAATATCGCCGTGTATATATCAGTCATAATACTATAAATATTATAGTTACTTCTCACGAAACATTCTGTAATGAAACCGTTGATTGGCTTTATAATTTAATTCAAAAATCCACCTTAATATCAGGAACCTCAGAAAAAGCTCGCTATCAGTTTTTCAAACGAGCACTTGATGATATTGCGAAATTAAAATCACATATCAAAGAAGTGTAAAATGTCGCACACAAAACGTATTCAAAAAACGGAAGATGGTTGGCCAACTTTTTTTGTACCCGAAATAGACGAGTCCTATCATTCAAATTACGGAGCACGTACCGAAAGTAGACATATCTATATTGACCAAGCTCTCGCTCAGACGCACAAACCTGAACCACTCGTTTTGGATGTCGGCTTCGGCACCGGACTAAACGCGTTTGAAACATACTTGTATGCTGAAAAACACAGACAAAAAACAATCTATTACACCATTGAAAAACACATACTCACAGCAGAAGAAATTGCTTCACTTAAAATAAACACTATTGTTACGAAACAAGAATTTACATTGTTCAAACAACTACACGACTGTGCATGGAACACGACACATGAACTTTCCCCCTACTTTGTTATTCATAAAATTTCGGGAGATATCACAACATGCGAACACATACCCTACAATATAGACGTAATATATTTTGATGCTTTTTCGCCATCGAAAGAAGAAGGTTTATGGAGCAAAGCTGTATTTACAAAACTACATAAGCATATGTCACCGGAGTCACTGCTAACAACCTATTGCGTAAAAGGTGATGTAAAAAGAACACTCAAAAGTTGTGGCTTTAGTATTGAAAAAATCCCGGGTCCGCCAGAAGGGAAAAGAGAAATTTTACGTGCAAAGAAAATATAAAAAAACACTTTCATTATTCCCTCTCAAAAAAAAAATGTATTTTGCATCAAGAAATGAATATGAAAGATATGAATACAGAACAACAACAAAATCAAGATCCGAACACATGGGTTGACCATTATGGCAACTATTTATATAACTACGCTATATCACGGGTATACAATCAAGAAATCGCCGAAGATTTAGTTCAAGAAACATTTTTATCGGCAGTAAAAGCAATAGAACGATTTGAAGGACGAAGCACGGTTAAAACATGGCTCACCTCAATTTTAAAACGAAAAATTATTGATTATTACAGAAAAAATGCTCGCAATAAAGAAGATGCATTATTGGATAATGACCAATTTTTTCAAACTGAGGGGATTTTAAAAGGGCACTGGGAAGACTCTGAGTTGCCGAACAAGTGGCAGTTTGACTCAGAATTAAGTGAAAATAGTGAATTTCATAAAGTTCTGAAAGAATGCCTAGCTCACCTGCCAACAAAAATGGCAGCAACATTTACCATGAAAGAAGTTGAAGAGTATTCGACAGAAGAAACCTGTAAGGAGCTCGATATATCACCGTCAAATTTGTGGGTGATGATTCACCGAGCAAAATTAAAATTACGAAAATGTATCGAAAAAAAATGGTTTTCTCCTGACGAGAAAATGTACAAATAATTTAGTAGCATGAATTTCTTTCAAAAAACATACATAAAAACAATAAAGTGCTTCATAATCCCTTGTGAGAAAGCAAGTTTATTGATGACAAAAAGTGACTTTGAAAAACTCAGCTTCAAAGAACTTGTTTCTATGAGAATGCATTTAATGAAATGCAAATACTGCCGTTGGTTACTCGACGAAGAACACCTTATCTCTACAAGCATCCGAAACAATAAATTTCAGATAGAAAATGACACCTATTTTATAAATCTCTCTGACGAACAACGAGACAAAATCAAGAAAAAAATTTCCGAATAATTTTTATCATGCAACTTTTTTTCCAAAAAAAAGTCTTATCTTCGGATATTAATATGTAAAAAGAAAAATTATTCATGCAGGAATCTCAAGATTGGGAAGCTTTTTTTGAAAAAATTTATATGCGATTTTATGCGAGCTTGTGCGTGTTTGCGAAATCTTTTGTATACGATGATGATGAAGCTGAGGAAATTGTACAAAGCATTATTTTAAAATTGTGGGAACATAAAGAAAGCACTGCGGAAATCAGTTCCCTTAAATCATACCTCTACCGAGCCGTTCGAAACACCTGCCTCAATCACATAAAACACGAAAAAATTAAAAATCAATACCAGGACACTTCTTGGATTAAATTGAAAGAAATAGAATCTGAATTTATTGACCCCTATCAAAACACTGAACTTGAGGAGCATATAAACGAGGCAATACATAAACTTCCCGAACGATGTCGAGAAGTTTTTGAAATGAGCAGATTTGACGGACTCAAAAATAAAGAAATATCAGAAAAATTAGATATTAGTGTAAAAGCTGTGGAAGCAAACATTACCCGCGCACTTGCTGCCCTCCGAAAAAAATTCTACGATTACATTCATTCTGAGGACAATATTTAATAAAATGTTAATTATTTTTAACCATATAGGGTAGATTATCAATATATTGTCATACTTTTGATTAACGAAGGTAAAGATATGAACACAGATGATTTAATTATAAAGTATTTAACCAATGAAAATAGTGCTGAAGATAATGCAGCACTTATGGATTGGGTATTGAGCAGTGAAGAAAACAAAAAAGAGTTTGCTGCGATATGTAGATATTGGTATACTTCAGGGAGAAATAAATCTGAAAAATCTTTTGATGCACATAATGCATTTTCTGAATTTAAAAATCAAACAAACCAAGAAACAATTTCTCCTCAAACACAAACGGTTACTCCTCAACAAAAAATAAGTAAGACTAAAAAATCACTTATCACTCCTCTATGGAGATATGTTGCCGCAGCTGCAGCAGTGGTTATTTTTGTTGTTGTTTCTGTTTTTGTCAATCAAAATAACATTAATCAGCAAACAATAGCGAACACAAGTGCAACCGAAAAGGAAATTATATTACCGGATGGGTCAACTATTTACTTACATTCTCATTCGAGCATTACCTATCCTTCTGAATTCAATAAAGAGGAGCGTACAATTTCAATAAATGGTCATGCTTTTTGTGAAATAACACGAAATGAACAGGCTCCATTTATTGTTTCGACTCCTTTAATTTCTGTAGAGGTGCTCGGTACAACATTTGATGTAAATACAAACAACAGCAAAGCTAATGTTATTGTTGAATCGGGTTCGGTTCAAGTTACCGAACTAAATTCAAATCAATCGGTTATTCTCGAAAAGAATGAACGTGTTGATTACGAAAAAAATGAAACTATTCGAACATCGATAAATACTGACATTAATTATTTATCGTGGAAAACGGGCATTTTAACTTTTGACAAAACCCCACTTCATAAGGTTTTTGCAGATATAGAACGCCATTATAATTGCTCAATAATTGTTTCTAACGAACAAATTTATTCGGAGATTCTCACGAGCACATTTGAACAACTAAGCCTTGAAGATGTATGCACAATGATTTCTTCTGCATTCCCATCTATTTCATATCTTAAAGAAGAAAATACGATAACATTCTACAATTAGAATTATTTTAATAAAAAAATAAGCGTAGTCTATAGTTAGATTACGCTTTTTTTGTAAATTGTCATCTATTTTGTGATAACAATTTATGAAATTACATACACTCATAATAATAACTGCGTTTTTCATTCTATCAAGCAATACTTGTATAGCGCAACAATCTATTTTAGACACACAATTATCATATTCGGCACGACAACAAAGCATTGGGAAAATACTCAAAGATTTAGAACAATTGAGTAATGCACGGTTTACCTATAACAGTGCATTAATTAATACCGAAACACGAACAAGTATTGAGGTCGAAGATAAAAGCTTGTCATTTATTCTTAATCTTATATTTAACAATTCTTTTAAATATCAACAAATTGGGACTCAAATACTCATTACACCAAAAAAAACATCCTCAATCCAACCTGTCCAATCACCAAAACCTCGACATAAATCTCCGCCCCTTCAACGCCCCCCACAAAAGTCAGAAGAAGTGAGAGATACAATAATTGTATACGACACTATTCGGCTCACAATACAAGACACTATCCGCCATACTGTGTATGATACTCTGTATGCTATAGACAGTACTGATTTTTATAAAAGTAAAGAATTATTTTCTCGAAAAAATGCTTCATATATAACATTTTCTGCGTATACCGGCATTCACCAATCTTTCCCTATCTACTGGAATAATGACAGCTACAGTCTTTTATTGCAAGAATCAGAAAAAAATGATTTTGGGACCAATCATGCAATATTTGCACAGTACCTTACAAAAAAATCATCCTACGGCGTCGGCATTCAATACATAAACCATCGAAACAAATCGTCATTTACAACAATTGATGTGAATAACGAAACCGAGATTTATGTTGACACTTTATGGTACTGGCAATATAGTCTGTTATTTAACTATTATAAACATATTCCCGGGCAAGACTCCATTCTCATTCCGGTATACGACTCAACCTATACATACACTTTACAAGAAAATCCTAAAAAAACGGAAACAACAACTCAATATAATTCTATCAATTCATATAAATATATTGGCATTCCATTATCGTACGGCTACCGACACTTTTTTTCTGAATCAATCGAAATACAACCTACATTTTTTTTCGTACCATTATTTTTGATTCAAACAAATGCAATTTTACCAAATGAAGACCAAACAGGTATTATATATTTAGACAAAAATAAATACCTGAGAGTCTTTACGTATTCTATAGGAATTTCGGGGAATATAATGCTGCATATCAACAAAAATCACTCTATTCATATTAAACCTTTTTGCATGTCGTCACCGACTCTTATGAAGAAAAAATATGCACATTCTCAAAAATCAAATATAAGTTTTGGTATTGAGTGGGGAGCATCATATACTATTCCGTATAAAATATCGACACTCACACAAAAAATTAACTCACTATTTTAATTAGTGTATATGAATAATTTGCACAAATATCTCCTTATTTTTATATGTCTATGCTCTTTGCAAAGCAGGGCACAACGAAATCATTTTTCGGGAGGCTATTATTCATCAACATTCATTTGCAATGATAATTCTTTATATACTTGGGGCGATAATTACTACAAACAATTATGTAGAGACCAAACAAACTGTTCATATATTTCGCCCTGCGAAAATGATTACATTGAAAACATAATAAGTATTAATGCCGGCATAGGTGCTCACTCTCTGGCACTCACAAACAACAAACGAGTTATTTCGTGGGGGCAAAACTATTACGGTGAACTTGGTGCAGGTCTCTTCTGCACGTCGGGCTGGCCACTTTTATGTGAACGCGAAATACCAGACACCGTAATTGGTGGTGAAACCGGACAGACTTATTTATCAAACGTTACAAACATTGCCTGCGGACAGTCACAATCATATGCTTTATTAGAATCCGGTAAAGTTGTAGCTTGGGGGGACAATAGTTTTGGTCAATTGGGAAATGGCACATACACAAAAACAGCTGCGCCAACATATGTGAGATTAGAAAACGGTACTCACTTGCAAAACATAATAATGATAGCAGCAGGTCTCAGTCATGCTTATGCTCTTACTGAAGACGGAAGGGTATATGCATGGGGGAATAATAATAAATATCAACTTGCCTGCGGAAAAACATCATCTCAATCATATCCGCAGTTGGTGGTAAACAGTAGCGATGAAATACTCACAAATATTCAATCAATTTCAGCCGGAGCAAACTTTGGCTTACTTCTACGAAACGACGGATATGTATATGGCATAGGTGCATTTAAAGGTTCAGACCTCAATGATGACAATACCCGAATATACTCCGTTCACAATTATGCAACACGTATATCAGGAGGAGAAACCCCCACCTTTTATTTAGAAAATATTATCGCAATTTCTGCAGGGTATTCTCATTCCCTCGCAATTATTAAAGAAGATAATAAAAAATATGTTGTTGCCTGGGGAGATAATAAATTTCCAACCATATCATCAACTCATGGTGGCCAATTGGGAAATGGAAACACCTACGAAAAACAAAGTCTCACACCAAAATATGTTTATGCATCAAACAACAATCATGTAATCTCACCTTCATACATTTATGCAGGTGCGGGAGTTTCATATATAGAAGGATTCGATAAAAACCGACAAGAAAATTTATTTTACGTTTGCGGAACAAACGAATATGGTAATTTGGGAACAAACGATTATTTTGACAGATATTACGCTACAAGAATTGACCAATATCTTTGTACACCGATGTGTTCGGGCATTTCATTGGGCACTGATACAAGTTTGTGTCCTCCCTTTCAAGAAAATTTATATACTGATTTGGCACCGGACAAACACACATTCAGCTGGAAAAAAAACGATACAGTACTCCTTGGAGAAACCACAGATTCTCTCGAAATCACAAACATTGGAACATATAGTGTGTACATTACCGATTTAACGGAATCGTGTTTACCACAAACCAGCTCTATTACAATTTCATCGAAAGAAAAAAACTTTGACATAATTTATAATTCGTATTGCACCGGAAATCTTTCTTTTAAAGTAGTGGGTGATGGAGATTTCACTTGGTATAACAAAAAAAACGGATATTCTTTAGGCACGGGAAACAACTTGCAAATCTCGAAATTTTTCACGGAAGAAATTGTTCCTGACAGCATTTACCAAGTCTGGGTAAAACATCATGATGATTGCCAATCCATGCCAGTACAAATTACAAAAAACTGTGATTGTGCATCACCAAAACCAATTATGAAAGACACAACAGCATGTATCAATCGTCATTTTTTTGCGCATGCACAAGGCGACAGCATTATTTGGTATAATGACAATTCTTTGACTCTACCTCTGCAAATTGGACACATATATTACCCCCCTGAACTAAATGAAGGCACACATATACTGTATGCTACAAATATTTTAAACCGATGCGAAAGCGAAGTTGATTCTCTCAGGTTAAATCTCATAAACTGCCCTGCGTTTGCAAACATAAGCGGTACTATAGAAACTCAAACAGACAGCGTGCCGTACAGTCTTGTATACTTATATTCTCATTCGGAACATACGTATATCGACTCATGCATAACTAGTACAAAAGGTGCTTTTACCTTATTCACACAAGACATAGATTCGGTTTCTGTTTTTGCAATTTCTCCACTTGCAAGTCATTTCGACACATGGTTGGGAGATAAAACAAATAAAGAATATGCACATTATATTTATGCCGACACATATATTTCTCAATTAAAAATTAAACTGCAAGAAAAAAATCTTACCAGTTCACATCGGTTATATAAAAACAAAGAGATTAGTTCGGTTCAAAAAATTTCAAGTCATGGTATGATACTCAATTCCTATGAAACACTCGAATCGTGCCTCGAAAATAACTCGAACACACTGTATTTCATACGCATTATTTACAAAGACAATTCCTCGGAATTACGAGCCATAATTCCTTAGTTTTAATTATCATGCCAATGCGAAAACATACGATGCTCCAAAAGTAATAAAGTACCTACAAAAACAGGAAAAGCCAAATTTATTAACCACATATATAAACTGACTTGAAAAACCAGAACAGGTGGAGCAGCAAAGAAGCCAAAAACAAAAACCGAAACCGAACCTCGAACCCCTAACTCACCAAGAATTGAGCTGGGAATAAGTGTTACAAATAAATAGGTAAGCGTTATGCCAACAAAAGATTGCACAACAGACAATTCCGGAATAAATATGAATAATAATAGAATGTATTGAAAAGAAAAAACCAGATATCGTACAATCCCTAAAAAAAACACATGAAATAATCGTTTCGAAGAATACAATTGAACCGTCTGTAATAACCGACGATAATACAATTTTCCGATAATGCGTAACAACAATCGTTGCCAAACATGGTTTTTATACAAAATTCGTGAAAGAAAAAAAACCAACATCGCACCCACACAAGCAACACATAAATATAGAAGCAGCGCTTTACTCTGCGAAAAAACCACCGAAAACAATATAATCCCCAAGACACCAAACAATAGGGTTGCCGATAATTGCATAAAACTGCCAATACTTGTTGCGACCATTCCACGTTTTTTATCGGTTTTCAAGACAACCGAACGTCCACCAATATCACCAATTCGGTTAGGTGTGATAAATCCGAGTGTTGTCCCAATCAATGCACCTTTGAGAGCACGAAAAAAAGAAATTTTTTGAAAAACTAAAATCAAAAGATGCCATTTGCGAGCTTCAATAAACCAATTAGCAAACACCAGAAGCAATACGAGACATACCAAGAAAAAACTCCCCTCGGGAATTGTTTGCAGTCGAAAATCCTCGGATGATAATTTCACATAAATATACCACCATGCAAGCCCGGTTACAAGGAACTTAAGAATAAACAGGCTTGTTTTGGAAAGCAGTTTATTTTGAATCGTTTGGATATAATTTTTCATATAAAAATGCACCGGTATATGATTTTTTAGATTTCACTACCTCTTCGGGTGTGCCTTGTACAACAATTTCACCTCCATTTTCACCACCTTCGGGTCCGATATCAATAATCCAATCGGCACATTTAATAATGTCGAGATTATGTTCAATTACAAGTACCGTATGCCCTTTATCAATAAGCAAGAAAAAAGCATCGAGTAACACCTGAATATCGTGAAAATGCAAGCCTGTTGTTGGCTCATCAAAAATGAACAAACAAGATTCATGTCGCGATTCTTTACCAATAAACGAAGCCAGTTTTATTCGCTGCGACTCTCCCCCACTAAGAGTACTGGACGATTGTCCCAATTTTACATAACCAAGCCCAACCTGTTGGAGCGGGGTTAATTTATTAATAATTTTTTTCACCGTTTTTGATGATGCTTCTTCCTTAAAAAAATCAATTGCCTGATTGACAGTTAACTCCAAAATGTCGAAAATCGATTTCTTTCGATACTCCACTTCCAAGACTTCATCCTTAAATCGCTTACCACCACAGGTTTCACATTGCAACTCAACATCAGCCATAAATTGCATTTCTACTTTAATAATACCTTCACCTTGACATTCATCACAGCGACCACCATCGGTATTAAAAGAGAAGTGTGCCGGTTTAAAGCCCTGTAACTTTGCTAATTTTTGATCTGAATATAATTTTCGAATATCCTCATAGGCTTTTGAATATGTTACCGGATTTGAACGAGTCGAACGACCTATAGGATTTTGATCCACAAATTCGACCGAAAAAATCGAATCGGAAACGCCCTGAACCGAATCAAAATCACCAATTTGAGTACCATATATTCCCAAAGCTTTTTGAACAGCAGGATATACAATTTTATGAATTAATGAAGATTTACCCGAACCACTCACACCGGTAATTGTCGTAAAAATTCCTAGGGGAATGTCTACCGTAATATTTTTAAGATTATTTTCCCTCGCACCTGCTATAGTAATATGATTTTGTACTTTTCGTCGTTGAGAAGGCACCGGTATAGACTTTACTCCTGTTAAATAATCTAAAGTATATGACTGTTTTGCAGAATAAATATCAGAAAACGGCCCTTGAAAAACCAACTCACCACCCGCAGTTCCTGCATCGGGACCGATATCTATTAAATAATCAGCCGATTTCATTATTTCCTCATCATGTTCAACAACAAGAACCGTATTGCCAATTTTTTGTAAATTCCGCAACACCTGTATAAGCATATGATTGTCTCGCGGATGCAAACCGATAGTAGGTTCATCTAAAATATATAAAGAGCCCACTAAACTGCTACCCAAAGATGTCGCAAGATTTATACGTTGCGATTCTCCTCCCGAAAGAGTGTTAGACAAACGGTTCAATGTGAGATAGCCCAATCCGACATTGAGTAAAAATTGTAATCGAGAGCGAATTTCAAGAATTATTCGCCGAGATATTTTCTCATCATGTTTCGACAGATTAAGTGCTTCAAAAAAAGGCAACAAATGAACAACCGGTACATCAACCAATTCGGGTAATGAACGTTCACCAACTTTCACATACTCTGCTTCCGGCTTCAATCGTCTTCCATGACAAGTGGGGCATTCCGTTTTCCCACGATAGCGAGAAAGCATCACACGATACTGAATTTTATATAAATTTGCTTCGAGCATAGCAAAAAAATCGTGAATCCCTTCAACATATGTATTACCATTCCACAACACATCTTTTTGCTTTTGGGTTAATTCATAGTACGGTCGATGAACCGGAAAATTAAATTTATGTGCCTGTTGAACAAACAAATCTTTCCATTGCGACATTTTTTCGCCACTCCAACACGCAACAGCATTTTCATACACCGATAAATTTTTATTGGGAATCACCCGATTCGGGTCAATTCCCATAACCTTACCAAACCCCTCACAAGTAGGACACGCACCAATTGGACTATTGAAGCTAAACACATGAACAGAGGGGGTTTCAAACACGATACCATCAGCCTCTAAAGCATTTGAAAAAGAGAGAGGGGTAAATTCACCATCAGCCTGTTCTATCCAAACCACGCAGGTACCTTCACCTTCATAAAAAGCCGTTTGAACAGAATCTATTAAACGACTGTATTGAGCATCATCAACCGTCAATCGGTCAATGAGCAAAAACATATCATCACATTTTTTCTTAGAATTATACTCAACAAGTGCATCCTGAATTTTTTGCACCCTGCCTTTACACAAAATACGATTAAACCCTTGCTGCATAAAAAGCTCAAGTTTTTTTACGTATTCAGTTTTGGGAATTGACAAAGGAGCAGTAATATAGCATCGTTTACCTTTATAAACTAGCACCTCATCAACAATATCCGTTACGGTGTGTTGCTTTACCTCTTTACCCGAAACAGGCGAAATTATTTTTCCGACACGAGCATATAGTAATTTCAGATAATCATAAATTTCAGTTGAAGTTCCCACCGTTGAACGCGGGTTAACGGTATTAACCTTTTGTTCGATAGCAATAGCCGGAGGTATTCCGATAATCTTATCTACTTCCGGTTTTTGAATTTTCCCCAAAAATTGTCGTGCATACGATGATAAACTTTCCACATATCTGCGTTGTCCTTCAGCATATAAAGTATCGAACGCAAACGAAGATTTACCCGAGCCTGAAACACCGGTTACAACAATAAAAGCATTTCGTGGAATCGTGACATCTATATTCTTAAGATTATGAACTCGTGCACCAAAAACTTCAATATTTTTACCATTCTCCTTTGCCATAGATATCTGTTTTAAATAATTCGTCAAATTACAGAAAAATTAGAATTTCTTGCCAAATTTTTTGATTTTTTCTTTAGAATAGTATATATTAGCATAATATTAATTCTAAAAACAAATTGCCTATAGAAACACATTTACTTTTCAATAACATAAAAACAAAGTTAATATGGAAAGTTATGTTTCTGACCATCAACTTATACAAGAATTTGTTGACGGTAATCCACAGGCAATGGATACAATTATTTTTCGCCACAAAGAAAAAGTTTATAACTACTTGAAGCATCTTGTGCATGACGAAATGCTTGCGGAAGATTTATTTCAAGACACATTCGTGAAAGTAATTCACTCTCTACGGAAGGGTAGCTACAAGGACGAGGGTCGTTTTGTTTCCTGGATTATGCGCATTGCTCACAATCTGGCAATAGACTACCACCGTAAGGGCAAGAATTACAAAGAAATATCGAACATGCAAGGAGAGGTTGATTTATTTAATGATGCCAATTTGAGTGAGCAAAATATTGAACAAATACTTTCGAAAAAACAGGTATTGGGCGATATAAAGCAACTGATAAAAACTCTTCCCGAAGAGCAGCGATCAATAATCATCATGCGTTTATATTTAAACATGAGTTTTAAAGAGATTGCCGAACATACACACGTGAGTATAAACACAGCTCTTGGAAGAATGCGCTATGCCTTAATAAATTTACGTAAAACCATTGAAGAACAAAATATGAGTTTGACGTATTAACCTGAGTTCGACGTAATTTTTCGAGTTCAGATTAGCTCCGCTGAGCTCGTCCTTTGTCCTCGGTTGATATAAAAAGCTGTTTATCAAGGCAAATTATTGAATAATAGCGAGCT
>JAQICB010000051.1 GCA_027858745.1 Bacteroidales bacterium | reverse complement strand
TATCATACTGCATCGCGTGCTTTTTTTGAACAACAATACGGGGCAATATCTGATTATATTGTATTAGGTTTATTGCCTTCATATTTAGAGCGAAATAACTCCTCACTTGTATATATGGTTGAACAGTTTATACATGAATCACGCTATGCAGAAAGTGGATTTTTCTTGCGGGCAGAACAAGATTTTTTGGATATAATAGCTCAAAACACCGATGCGAAAATTTTTTGTATCGGCGTCAGTTTTGCATTGCTCGATGTGGCAGAGCATCATACAATTTTCCACCCCAATCTCATTGTAATGGAAACCGGTGGCATGAAAGGACGAAAAAAAGAACTTGTTCGTGCAGATTTACACAAGCAATTACAGCAAGGATTTCAGGTTCCTGCCATACATTCAGAATATGGCATGACCGAACTGCTCAGTCAGTCGTATGCACAAAAAGACGGCATATTTACCCATCCTGCCTGGATGAAGATTCTTATTCGCGATATGTATGACCCATTCAGCTATCTTCCCGAACGACAATCAGGAGGAATGAATATTATAGACCTGGCAAATCTCTATTCCTGTTCTTTTATCGAAACACAGGATATCGGAAAAAAACAGTCCTCAAGCACTTTCACTGTTGAAGGTCGCATAGATGCTGCCGATGTCCGCGGCTGTAGTTTATTGGTGTGAGGAGGTAATGAATCTCCGGAATTTAGTTCTTAATATATATACAGAAATTGATGTTTTTTTTATATTTTTGAATTAAGAAATATATGTGTAGGTAAATATTTATGAGTTGATATTTACTGTATAAAAGATACGCATATGTGAGTTTTGCAACACCCAAAAAACAAAAACGAAATTGATGTAAAGGAAACGGAAGTAGCTTGTTTGCAAGTGAGCAATACGATGTGTTTCGATTTTTAGTGTAGGAACTATATAATTTCTTATGGATAAAAATACATATAATAATTGGCTGAAAGAAATAAAAGAAAAAATCAGATCGGCGCAAATTAAATCAGCTATTCAGGTTAATACAACGCTTATTCAACTGTATTGGGATATAGGTGCAATAATAACAGAAAAACAAGACAAAGAATCGTGGGGAACAAAAATTATAGAACAGATTGCGGTTGATTTAAAAAAAGAATTTCCTGATACCTTAGGATTTTCTCGTTCTAACCTGTTTAGTATGCGTAAATTTTATCGGTTTTATGCTCATTCAAAAATAATCCACCAACTTGGTGGATTTTTAGACAAAAGGAGTGATT
Source organism: Bacteroidales bacterium (assembly GCA_027858745.1). GTDB lineage: Bacteria > Bacteroidota > Bacteroidia > Bacteroidales > UBA1715 > JAQICB01. The sequence continues at coordinate 2,206 of JAQICB010000051.1, read as the reverse complement.
CGTTAGATAATCAGGAAGATATAATTGTCCACCAACTTGGTGGACAATTATCATTGGATAATTTGTTACTTCAAATTCCGTGGCGGCATCATGTATTGATTTTGAATAAATGCAATTCAGTAGATGAAGGGATTTTTTATATAAAAAAAAACTATTCAGAATAATTGGAGTAGAAATATCCTCACGGTACAAATAGAGTCTGATTTGTATTCAAGGCAGGGAATGGCGGTAACCAATTTTGATCTTACCCTGCCACAGGTACAGAGCGATTTAGCTATAGAAACAATAAAAGATCCATATAAATTCGATTTTCTAAATCTTGAAGAGAATATACAAGAGGTAGAACTTGAAAAAAAACTAACCGAAAATATAACTCATTTTTTACTTGAGATGGGGCGGGGGTTTGCTTTTGTTGGCAGACAATATCCTTTAAAAATCGGGAATAAAGAACGAAAAATTGATTTATTGTTTTATCACATTCGCATGCACTGTTATGTAGTTATTGATTTAAAAACCGGTGAATTTGAACCCGAATATGCCGGAAAAATGAATTATTACCTCTCTGTTGTAGATGATTTGCTTAAGACAGATATAGATAATCCCAGTATCGGTATTATTTTGTGTAAAACAAAAGATAATGTTGATGTGGACTATGCTCTGAGAGATATGAAAAAGCCACTTGGTGTAAGTGAATATACTTTTAATGAGTTACCGAAAAATACACAGAAAAATTTGCCTACAGTAAGTGAAATAGAAAATGAATTAAAAAATCTCACATAATAAAAATTAATATATCCTGCTTAAGTTTCGAAACACAGAATATAAGAAAAAAACAGTCCTCAAGCACTTTCACTGTTGAAGGTCACATAGATGCTGCCGATGTCTGCGGCTGTAGTTTGTTGGTGTGAAGATGGGGTGTTAAAAGCAATTTTTTTCATCTAAAAAAAATAATGTATATTTATCGAAATATCTAATAGGGGTAGGATAGTTGAGAAATTTAATGTCCTTATAAATACAGTACACATATCATCAATAAGTAATTATATAATCCAATTTTTTATGAAATACGTAGCTTCCATCTTTTTCATTTCCATTGTAATTTTATGTTCATCATGTAACAAAAATCAAGAAAGTTATAACTCAATGGATGCCTTTTTTAATACAAATACAAAAGAAAGTCAGTTCTTCAGAGTTAATGCAGATAATGATAATTTTGTTGTCGGAAAAGAGGGGACTATTGTGCAATTAAAGGGTGGTTCTTTTGTTGACGCAAATGAACAAAAAGTTACAGGTGAAATTCTCGTTGAATTAAAAGAATTATATTCAAAAGCAGATTTAATACTATCCAATAGACCTACCGTAACAACTGATGGCTTTTTGCTTGAGTCAGGAGGTGTGGTCTATGTTAATATAATGAAGAATTATGAGAAAGTTGTTGGTGAAATTGATATATTATTTCCCACAGATTCTCCCAAAGATGATATGTTATTATTTAATGGTGTGATTTCAGATTCATCAAACTTTGCCTGGGAACGGTTACTCATATGGAATCTCGCATCTTCCGACTATGATGTGGTGCGCTGTTATATAGACACATTACAAATTTCTATTGATTCGCTTCAAGTATTACAAGACTCAATAAATGAGCGTTCTGTCGATTCTCTTAGAAGGGTGAATGATTCAATTAGGCAAAATGCACAAGATTTGTATTTTTATAGAGGGGTAATGCAAATAAATTCTGATTTTGATTGGATAAACGTTGATAGATTTTTAATGGAAGAAAACGCAGTGTCATTAAGTTGTTATGTGTCAGACACAAAAAATCTATATTATCAAATATTTTTTGTTCTTGATAGCATTAGATCTGTAATTGATCTGCCAATGAATTGTTCGAGAGAAATTCCTGTTGGCTATAAAGGGAAAATTATTGCTATAGGAGTTGACGGTAAAAAACGATACTATTTTTCACAGGATGTTGAACTCAAAAATGATATGAATATTGATATTAGATTTGAAAAAATAAAAGAAAGCGAGCTTTTAGAAAAAATACAAAATTTAAATTAATTATCTTTTAACAGATTATCATCTAATAACCTGAGTTCGACGTAATTTTTCGAGTTCAGATTAGCTCCGCTGAGCTCGTCCTTTGTCCTCGGTTGATATAAAAAGCTGTTTATCAAGGCAAATTATTGAATAATAGCGAGCT
>JAQICB010000049.1 GCA_027858745.1 Bacteroidales bacterium | reverse complement strand
AGCTCGCTATTATTCAATAATTTGCCTTGATAAACAGCTTTTTATATCAACCGAGGACAAAGGACGAGCTCAGCGGAGCTAATCTGAACTCGAAAAATTACGTCGAACTCAGGTTTTAAGTAAATATAAGTAAAGAGCGATTCCCTTTATGAAAGAGTTTTTTGTAAAAGAAGTGTATACTTCAATTATTTGTATCGTGTTGTCTGTGCAATTGTCGGCACAAAATTTTCGTTCGGCAGAAGAAATAGCTGCTGATATGACTATCGGGTGGAATATTGGAAACAGTATGGAAGCTTTATATGAATATAATGGCGATATTGTTGCAGATGAAACTGCCTGGGGAAATCCGGTAATTACCGAGTCGCTTATACAGTCAGTAAAAGCTGCCGGATTTAATACTATTCGTATTCCCGTTGCATGGGATGTGCATGCAACGAATAATGTAATAGATGCTGCATGGATTGCCCGGGTTAAAGAAGTGGTTGATTATTGTATACAGAATGATATGTATGCAATTATTAATATTCATTGGGATTATGGCTGGTTAGAAGAAAATTGTACACAAGCAATGCAGGCTTCTGTGAATGTTAAACAAGAAGCGTATTGGACACAAATTGCAAATTACTTTAAAGATTATGATGAGCATCTTTTATTTGCGAGTGCTAATGAACCTAATGTTGATGATGCAACGCAAATGGCGGTGCTTTTATCATATCACCAAACATTTATTGATGTGGTACGATCTACCGGGGGGAATAATTCACAAAGAACCCTTATTGTTCAGGGACCGAGTACTGATACTGAGAAAACCAGTAATTTAATGAATACTTTGCCAACTGATCCCGTTGCCGATAGAATGATGGTTGAGGTCCATTATTACAGTCCGTATCAATATTGCTTGATGACGCAAGATGAAACTTGGGGTAATCAGTTTTATACTTGGGGTGAGTGTTTTCATTCAACAACTGATACCGATCATAATCCTACTTGGGGTGAAGAGGATTTTCTTGATCAACAGTTTCAAAATATGAAAACGAAGTTTATTGATCAAGGGTATCCTGTTATTGTTGGTGAATTTGGCGTAAATACAAGAAAAAATCTTACCGGTGATGCGTATGATTTGCATGTTGCTTCTCGTGAATATTATTATCGCTATATTACGAAAGCGGCAAAACGGTATGGGCTTGTACTTGTGTATTGGGATGCCGGTTTTGTTGATACTCACCAGTTTACCTTATTTGACCGAAATACAGGTGCAATTGTTGTCAAGGTGCGGTAGACGCTTTAATGTTAGGAACTTATACGACCGATGCTACTATAAGTTGTGATGCGTACGATTGTAATGGTGTGCAAAACGGCAATGCGTATATCAATGATTGTGGCGACTGTGTTGAAGGGTATGTGCCCTGTGCTGAAAATACTCCTCCCGATGTCAATATTACAAATCCTCCTGCATCTGCAACCTTTGCCGATGGTGATAATATTACGATTCAAGTGAATGCAACTGATTCTGATGGTGCGGTGGTGAAAGTTGAATTTTATAGTGGAACAACAAAATTGGGTGAGAGCGTGTCTTCTCCATATTCGTTTTCGTGGACCAATGTTCAGGCGGGAACCTATGTCTTGACTGCTGTGGTAACAGATGATGATGGACTTTCCACAACTTCAGAGGGAGTGTCTGTTTCTGTTCTGAATATCGATTGCAATGGTGTCGCTGGGGGTACTGCATACATTGATAATTGTGGTGATTGTGTCGGCGGAAATACGGGATTGCAAGCCTGCCCGCAAATAAAGGCTCAGGCAGAAGATGTTTCGTGCAGTTTTGATGGTGTGATAGATAATAATAATGCCGGATTTGAAGGTTCCGGTTTTATTAATGGTGATAATGCAGCTCAAACGATGGTAACATTTACTATTGATGCTCAAGAATCAGGGTCTGTTGTGTTTGGAATACAATATGCCAATGGCGGAACGGCCGACCGTCCGTGTCAGATATTAGTAAATGGAGTAGAGGAGATAGCATCTTTCTCGATGCCCGTTACTGCGTGGACCGATTATCAGAATGTGGAAACGAATATAAGTCTTCAGACCGGAATGAATGAAATAACACTTGTGGCTCTTTCTGCTAACGGTTTTGCGAGTTTGGATTTTTATTATCTCTATGGTAATGTATCCTTTGGTGAGTGCGACGTGACGCAAATAATTACATTATCGCAGGGATGGAACTTATTTTCAACACACATATATTCGGCAGATAGTTCCGTGGAAAATCTCTTTAGCGGACTTGATGTGAAGGAAATAAAAACAGAAGACAACTTTTGGGTAGCAAGTCTTCCGGCACAATTAAATGGAATTTCTCATATAGAAGCCGGAAAAGGGTATCTTGTGTATATGAATTCTGCAGGAACACTCTCATTGACGGGTACTGTTATAAACAATCCGGTGGTTGAAGAATTACAGCAAGGCTGGAATATTGTTGGCGTGCCTGTGCAAACTGAAATTGCTTTTTCTTCCTTATTTGATGAAACGAATTGTCAACGTATTAAGAATTTCGATGGATTTTGGCAACCGGACGGTGGTACATATACGATTCAGAATCTTCAACCCGACACTGCGTATTTTATGTTGCAGTAGTGTTTTAATGTAGGTTTCGATGTTGTGGTGATGCAATAACTGTTTTTGTATGAATAAAGTTATACAACGAAGCCTGTCATCCTGAATGGTGCGAAGCAGAATGTGAGAACCGGAACAAAGTGGAGCTCAACGAAGTTAATCTCGTGCATTTGAACTGCGGGGTAAAAAGGCAAGAGATTCAAGGCATAAAGAGATACCTGATATTTATCTTTACCACAGACCTGTTCCGCTTATAGCGAATGACACAGATTTACGCAGATTATTCAGCGTTAAGCGTTCTGCATTATTCAGGAGATTACCACACTCCACTTTGTTCCGTTCGTAATGACGTGGTTGGCACACTTTGCAGTTCTTCTTTTTTTGAAAATTAATATCTAATATCTAATATCTACATTCACCGCAGATTACACAGATTCGCACAGATTTATTAAGCATTCAGCATTCATAATTATGCATTATTCAAATATGCACAAAAAAAAGCTGTCCCAAAGAATTGAAACAGCTTTTTTGTAGTAATATATTGTCTCTGTTTTATCCCATAACAACTTCTATTGTATGTGTTTTTCCGGCTTCGAGTATCGGGATAATGTTTCCTTCAATAGGAGAACCATTAACCGTAACTTGTTTTACACCTTTGCTCACATTATTCGGATTAGAAATCGTGATGTTGTACGTTGCATCTCTGAACACACGAGTAGCAGAAAAACCTTTCCATGATGTTGGAATACATGGATTAATTAGCAATCCATTATAATCAGGTTTCATACCCAAAATATATTGAACAATTGCATAAAAATTCCACGAAGCAGTACCGGTTAACCATGAGTTTTTACCCTCACCCGGTTTAAATGCATCTTTTCCGGCAATCATTTGGCAATAAATATACGGCTCAACTTTGTGCAAGTCAGATATTTCTTCTAAGAAACTCGGTGCAATTTTCGAATAATATTCATATGCCTGGTCACCTCTTCCGAGAAGTGTTTCACCAATCATAATCCATGGATTGTTGTGGCAGAATATACCACCGTTTTCTTTATATCCGGCAGGGTATGTTGAAATTTCACCATATTCTACATAATATTTGGTAAATGCCGGATTGTTAAGTACAATACCATATTCACAATCAAGACGTTCTTTTACCGAATCAAGTGCTTTTTTAACCAATCCTTCATCAAGACCAATTCCTGCCATAGAGCACCATCCTTGCGATTCGATGAATATTTTACCTTCTTCTTGTTCGTCAGAACCTATTTTGCGACCAAAATAGTCGTATGCACGAAGATACCATTCACCGTCCCAACCGTTTTCTTTCACCGCTTCAATCATGTTATCCACATGTTTTTGAGCTTCAGCAGCTTCTTCGTCTTTTCCTATTTCTTTGCATAGTTTTATGAATTCACGACCGTAAACTACAAACAAACCTGCAATCATTAACGACTCCGCAGTTCTCCCTTTTTTATTTCCGGTTGTTTGGAACGATTCATTCGGGTCGTTTGAAAAGCAATTTAAGTTTAAGCAATCATTCCAGTCAGCTCTACCGATAAGCGGTAAATTGTGCGGACCGAGATTGTTTACCACGTGATAAAACGACACTTTTAAGTGATTAAAGTGAGGTTTTGCTTTTGTTTCGTCATTATTAAACGGCACCATTTCATCAAGAATTGAGAAATCGCCGGTTTCTTTAATGTATTCTGTTGTCGAAAGAATTAACCACAGTGGGTCGTCGTTGAAATCGCCACCAATAGCAGAGTTTCCTTTTTTAGTAAGTGGTTGGTATTGGTGATAGCACGAACCATCTTCGAATTGTGTCGATGCAATATCAATAATTCGTTCGCGAGCACGATCAGGAATTTGATGTACGAAACCGATTAAGTCTTGATTGCTATCGCGGAATCCCATACCACGTCCGATTCCCGACTCAAAGAATGAAGCCGAACGCGACATGTTAAATGTAACCATACACTGATATTGATTCCAGATATTAACCATACGGTCAAGACGTTCATCTTCAGATTTAATAGAAATTTTGCCAAGTAAATTATCCCAGAACAGACGTAATTTATTGTAAGCAGCCTGTACTTTCTCAACGGTGTCGTACTCAGCAATCATTTGTTTTGCCGGTTCTTTGTTGATAACCAGTTTGCTTTCCCATTTGTCCTCCGGAGCAACTTCAACATATCCGAGCATAAAAATGAAATCTTTCGATTCGCCTGGTTGCAATTCTACTTCCATATAATGAGAGGCTATAGGAGACCAGCCGTGAGCTTCTGAATTTTTTGGAGCACCTTCTTGTACTGCCTGAGGATTATCGAATCCGTTGTACAGACCAATAAAAGAATCTCTGTCAGTATCGTACCCATCAATAGGAGCATTTACCGAATAGAATGCATAATGATTACGACGTTCTTTAAATTCAGTTTTATGATAAATTGTTGAGTCTTCAATTTCAACTTCTCCCGTCGAAAAATTTCGTTGGAAGTTTGTCATATCATCCTCAGCATTCCACAAACACCATTCAACGAAAGAAAAAAGTTTGAGATTTTTAGGCGTGTCACCTGTATTTTTAAGAGAAACTTTCAGAATTTCGCCCCAAAAACCAAGAGGAATAAATTGCAGAACTTCTGCCTCAACATTATTTTTAGATCCTTTAATTTTAGAATAACTCATACCATGCCGACATTCGTACGAATCAAGAGGCGTTTTCATCGGTTTCCATCCCGGAGACCATGCAGTATCGCCATCTTTAATGTAAAAATATTTCCCGCCGTCGTCGATAGGCACATTATTGTATCTGTATCGGGTAAGTCTTCTGAACTTCGCATCTTTATAAAAAGAATAGCCACCGCCTGTGTTTGATGTGAGAGAAAAGAAATCTTCGTTACCGAGATAGTTTATCCACGGATACGGAGTTTCCGGATTGGTAATAACATATTCTCTGTTTTCATCATCAAAGTAACCGTATTTCATAATACATGAATAATTTAAAGGTTCGTATTTATATTTTTTTTAAGAGTGTAAATATACTATTTTTTTTTGGCACAACATTTTTATAGAGAAAAAACAAGGGGGAATTCTTTTCTGAAGTATGATTTTTTTTACTACCGAACGCGAAAGCTTAACTTCGTTGAGGAAATGGTTTTTGTATGAATGGTGGATATGTACGTTTCCTTTGTCCTTCTCAACTTGATGTCACAATTTGTGATTTCAAGTTGGTAATTATTATTTACTTTTTTAATCATGATACAATAAAGATAAAAAAGGGCAACCCTTTACGATTGCCCTAAAATACTATTACATTTAGTATGTGTTTTGATATTTGCCCGAAAAGTCTTGATTTTAGAAGTCTCTGGAGTTTTCGGACAGAGACTAATTAAAATGTGTACCGCAATCCGGCATACACTTCACGGCCAAATACCGGCCCCCATATTTGTGATGCATCAAATTCGCTGCTATATGGCTGCGATGCCGAAAAAATCGGGTTTTCTTGTACATAATTCAGCAGGTTTTCCGCCCCGACGTAGATGTCCAATTTATCGTTCCATGTTTTTGTTACCTGTGCATTCATGGTAAAAAAGTCGGGTGAGTTCTTGTCTGTATCTATTTGTTCCATACTGCTTTGTGCGAGAGGTGCATGCTTCGAACCATGCCATTGAACCGTATAGTCGAATGACCAATCAGATTCTGTTGTATAGGCGAGGTTTGTAAATGCCCGGTGTTCCGATACAAATGGTTTTTTCTGCAATTCTCCGTTATATGTCGATTGCACATCGTACCAACGATATGCCATGCGAATATCAAGATTGTGAACCAATTCATAATCTATTTGTGTTTGCACACTGTTTGAAAATGATGTTCCCTCAAGATTATAAACATGCACTGCATATTGGTCTTGGACGTAGTCAATAATTACTTGTTCCTGAAATAGTGTTCTGTAAGCATCAAGTGTTATTGATCCTTTTCTGTTCCATAATGAGAAATAACGGGTAATATTTGCTCCGACATTCCATGCAATCTCGGGTTCTAAACCGTATGGTGTTTCATTATTTTCGCTATGAATTAAAAAAAGACGGGAACTTGCCATGAGATTGTTGTTTTCTGCAAAAACTCGTGCAGTGCGTTGTCCTCTTCCTAACGACATGCGTATAACATAGTCACTGTTTGGTTTATACCGAATATGTAAGCGAGGGGTAATAAATCCTCCGTAGATAGAGTGGAAATCTCCCCGTAATCCTGAAACTATGGTGAGTTTTTTGCCGGGAATGTAGGTATGCTCACTAAATATGCCGGGAACAGATTCATCATACAAAAATGGTTGGTCATTAAATGTTTCATCTATCCGGTCGTATTGAAAACTTAATCCGGTATTATATTTATGTTTCTCACTTTCGCTTGCACCTTGAAAAATTAAATTTGCATATCCTGAGAGTTCATCTCCAGTGTAGGATTGTAATCCATATTGCGATTCTTGATTATGAAACGAAAAAGAAGATTGAAATCCAATGCTTTCCCATGCTCTGTCATGAAAGGTTTTACCAATTTTCATCCATGCGTCACCACGGGTAATATAGGTATTCATCCCCCAGGGATTTGTAATATTGTGTATCTGAGAAGGTGAGTAGTCTCGTTCGCCTCCAATTTGACTGAGATACGTACCTTTAATACCAAACTGTATATGCATATCCTCAATCCCTTGATATTCCCAACGGTTTATCCCAATGAGTTGATTTCCCAACGGGATATCTAGAAAATTATCATCATTATTGTCCTGTTTGGTCTTTTGCGTTCTCCCGTGGAGGAGAAGAGCTGTTGACCATGAGTCGGAAAAAGCTTTTTTTGCATGAATATTTACTTCCGTTCTTCCGCTTTCGCTACTAAATAGGTTTACATATACCGTTTCAATATCTTTGGGCTCATACAATTGAATATCAATTTGTCCGGTAATACTCTCAAAACCGTTGATAACCGAACCGGTACCTTTATTAAGATGTATTTCTCGAATCCATGTACCCGGAATAAATTGCAAACCGTACACCGTTGCCAACCCACGTATTGCCGGAATATTTTCGCGGGTAAATTGTACGTACGAACCCGAAAGCCCCAGCATTTGTATTTGTTTTGTGCCGGTAATTGCATCGGTAAAAGTAACGTCTACCGATGGGGTTGTTTCGAAGCTTTCACTCAAATTGCAACACGCCGCTTTATGCAATTCCGATTCTGCAATTTCCAATGTGTGAATAGGTTTGAGAGAACTGCTTACCGTGCTTTTTTCTCTATGCGAAACAACTACTTCATCAAGTTCAATTCCTGATTGTAGTTTAAAAACGACATAATGATCATGTTCATTAATTATGATTGAATCGGTTGAGTACCCAACATAATTGGCGTACAGATAATCACCATTATGATGTTTAGGAATACTAAATTCACCATGTTCGTCGGTAATGATTGTTTCACCATGATTGTGCCCCCAATAGATAAGAGCACCAACAAGTGCTTTGTTTTGTTCGTCTGTAACTTTTCCTCGTACTGTATGGTCATCATGCTCATGTTCTTGAGCAAAAACCGTCACGAAACCGGTACAGAGTAGTACCATTAAAAATAAATGTAATAATTTCATAATAATATGTTTTGTAATGAATAATAAAAGAAGTTCATGTGCATTCTTTTCTGATAGTCTGCTGACTATCGTGAAGAAGATGTGAACTCAGTTATTCATACAAAACATACGAGCAGAAAAGCAGGTAAAATTTTCTGAGAGGGGGAGCGGTTGTGTCCCCAACGGGCGTAGATTCTTTGTGTGACTTTGTAAACAAATCAGTATCAAACACCAAGGAAATAATACCGGTTATAAATTGTATTGTATGGGTGATTTGGTGTGTTTGAGTCGTAAATAATTCCTCAGAATATTGAAAAATAATACGTTCGTTAGAGCAACACTGTGTGTGATGTTCGCTGTACGTATTGCTTTCTGTAGTACAATTTGTAGAAAAAGAATTGTGTTCCGCATGATTCGACTCGAGTGGAAGAATTGAAAATTCGGTAATAGTATTGTGGCAGGTATGAATAGAAATGCCAATCCCTGATGTTATAGTCAAAAAGACAATAGCACTTACAAATGATACTATTTTATGTGTATTCATATTCACAACAAATTTTTTGTAAAGATACAATTCTTATTCTAAGATGGAAAATTTCGTGAAAAATTATATGGATTAGTTTGTGTTTTTAGACATTAGAGCCAATCAAAAACATACATTTAAAAATAATTTTTACCGAAAGGTATATTGGTTAAAAAACAATTAATATAATTGCGACTATTTTCTTCATAATTTAAACTATTGACCATTAAAAAAATCATATGCAACTTTATTCAAAATTATAAAATTATTTTAAAAAATCTAAAATATAGAAACGAAGTCTTTAATCAGCTTCGAAGTATATCAATTAATTCAGCTGTAATCATTGCGGTGGCTCCCCATATTTCGTGTTTATTAAAAGAGTAGTAGGGGATAGTTATTTCCTGATTATTTTTGAAAACAGTTTTTTGTTGAATATGCTCTTTTTGCATAAGGAGTTCAACAGGAATTTCTAGAACTTCTTCAACTTCTGCTTTTTGTATTTCATATGTGTTTGTAACCGTCGGTAGAAATGTCACAAAGGGACTTACAATATAATTACTAACGGGAATGTATATATCTGATAATTGTAATGAAATATTTGATTCGTGAGCGGAAACGCCAATTTCTTCAAAACATTCGCGTATAGCTGTTTGTCGTAAATTCTCGTCTTTCGTTTCGTATCGTCCGCCGGGAAAGGAGATTTGTCCGCTGTGTTTATCTCGTTTTTGTACTGTGCGTTTGGTGTAAATACAATACAAACTATTATTTTGTTCGAACAAACAAATAAGAACCGCACTTTTGAATGCACCTTGTGCGTTTGTTGTGCCGGATGTTCGCAGACCGGGTGCCATTTTTATGTGAGCTTCTTCACCCGGAAGAACTGAGCAGGAATGTATTTTCGAAATGTATTGGTCTATGGGAAGTTCGGGTTTGTTTTTCATAATGAAACTGTTGTGCCGTTTTCAAGAGCAATAGAAGTTATCATTTCTGTTTCCGGAAAATGTTGTTGCAGGTATGATTGAATGAATTCAAAACTGTTCTGTGCAATTTTCGGATCGGAATCAGGTAAAAAGTTATAAATGACAGTATGAAGCTGAATGTTTTTTTGTTTGCATATTTCTAAACTCAAAATGCTGTGATTTATGCTTCCTAATTTTGATGAACAGACTAAAAGTACGGGATGCCTGTGTTCTGCAATATAATCAATAAACAAACCTGAGTGCGTAAGTGGCACACATAGGCCTCCGGCACCTTCAACAAGAATAACTGAATATTTTTTAGATAAGGTTTCGGTTGAAGTATTGAGAATATCATTGTCAATTTCTGTGTGTTCAATTTCTGCCGCAAAGTGTGGCGATGCCGGGTACGAGAAAATATAGGGACAGGTAATGTTTTGATAGTCTTCAGCCACGGCTTCAATATTCATGAGTTTTCGGTGTTCTGCAATATCTTCGGAAATAGGGTCGGAACATCCGGTTTGTACCAATTTTTGGGTAATTGTTTTATATCCTTGTTGCACGAAATTTCGTGCTAATAGTCCGGTAATATATGTTTTTCCGCAATCGGTATCTATGCCGCTGATATAAAAAATATGAGCCATATTATTTTTTCTTAGCAGTAATAATAATAGGGTGGTACGTCAGGTATACTTTGTCATCTTCGGTAAAAAAGCGGTTGTATGAGCGAATAAATTGTTCGATATTTTTTTTGCCGAAATAACTGTGATGATTAGAAATAGAATTTACCCCGGTTGCTTGAATATGTTTAAGCACATCGTATGGATCTTTGAAATAGAGTTTTTCTGTCCACTCTTCTGCTGAAATAATTTCGAAATATGGTTTTAGCAAAGCTTTTAGCTGAGCTAATGTGAGATAGCGTAATCCATAGTTATTGATTTTTTTTATTTCAATAAAATTATTCGGACCATATGTCGAGAAAGCAAAATATCCGTCTTTGTTTAATGCCTCGTATGTTTTAACAATAAAACTTGGAATGTCGTGAAACCATTGAAATGTGGAGCTCGAAACTATTGCATTCAATTGGGGAGGAAAAGGAATTTCTTCGGCATCGCCCCATACAAATTCTGAGGAAGGACAAGAATGTGATTCGATAATTTTTGTAAGATCGTCTATAAGATAACCGGTAATGTCATTAGCATAGAATTTTTCTATCGAGCATTTTGATAGAATGAAATCAGTTAAAAATCCTACGCCACAACCAATTTCTAACATATTTGTATATGAATCAGAATGGTCATGAATCATTTCGGCAAGCATGTTACTTACTTTTTGTTGTACAACAGCTTGTTTTTTGTATGTGTTTCTTTTCTTAAAAAAACGTTTTCCAATTAATTCTTTATCCGGTATGTTCATATCTTTCCATCAATAATATTTTTCCATTTTTGTACGGTGAAAAATGGAAAATGACTGAGTGGCAAAATAAGACTATTTACTTGTTTTGACCAATAGTTTTGTTGATTTTCCTCCGAAAAAATTAAATCGTCTCTGCCAATTACGGCTGTATCCCATGCGAGTTGTGTGTGTGATGTGGCTTTGATGTATGTGTTATATATATGTTCTAACTCATTGTGTTGATTTTCAGTACTTCTGATGCTCATATGGTTTTTGGCTTCAGAATAATGTGTGCGTCCGCCGCACATACGAATATTAAATCGTTCTCTGTTTTTTTCGTTCCAGGTGGTAAGAGTAGTTGTGAAAATCTGCTCAGGAATACCATATCTGTCATCAATAGGCTTCTCGGTACCGTTTATTGCAATTTTTTTTTCGAAATGTAATGGTGAATTGTGTAATGCAAAACCTGCTGCATATACGCCAAGCGACCATGCAACTATATATAGTTTTGTATATGAATCGAATATATTCGGTATGTTTTCAAGTGGATTGTAATCATACATCATGCATACATCAAATCCGTCGGAATCAAGCTGCGAAACGGCATGTTCGTCCATTCCCCAGCCATTAAAAAAAAGTATGCACGAGGAGTTCTGTGATTGATGTAACCATTTATATTTCATGAGAATGTAATATGTTAGTGATGGTAATAATATCTGCTTCCGAAAGTCCTGCATGGAGAGAAAAACGTATGCGTGCTTTGTTCCGGGGAACTGTCGGATACCGTACCGGTAGTGCGTATATTCCTTTGTTTTGGAGATTGTTGGCATATCGAATGGCTTCTTCGTTTGTGCCTAAAATGTAAGGGATAATGTGTGTGTCTGCATTAAGATTTGCTCGTTGTACAAACAATTCTTGTAAGTTTTGAAGATGAGCTCGTTTATCGGAGTACTGAGGAATTTTTTTCATAATAAACAGTGTCCACGCCAGATTTATGGGCGGAAGTGCCGTTGTGTAAATAAGTGTGCGTGTGTGATTTATTACATATGAAGCAAAAATTTTGTTGCATACAACAAATGCTCCAATCGAAGCTATTGCTTTACCAAACGTGCCAACAATAAAATCGCAGTCTGCAATGCAATTTTGTTCTTCTGCTAAGCCAAGTCCCTTTTCGCCACGAACTCCAAGTGCATGTGCTTCGTCAACATACAAAAATGCATTATATTTCTTTTTGAGGGCTACAATTTTGGGTAAATCGGCACAATCGCCGTCCATACTAAAAATACTTTCGGTAACAATGAATACTGATGAATACTTATGTGCTTTGTCTTTCAAAATCTTTTCAAGATGCTCATAGTCAAGATGACGGTAGCGAATATAATCTGTGGAACTGAGTTTGAGTCCATCAATAATGCTTGCGTGCACATATTTATCGGCAATTATTAAATCATGTTTGTCTGTTAGTGCCGGAAGTATTCCTGCATTTATGTGATATCCGCTATTGAAAACCAGTGCCGATTCTGTTGAATATAGTTTTTTCAGGTATGTTTCTAAGGCATTATATTCATCGGAATTGCCGGTTAGTAAGCGCGATGATGCAGCGGTAAAGCGGTATTTTGCAGAGGAAAGTTCCTCCGAAAATTCTTCGTAAAGTTTACTGTCATGCTGCAATCCGAGATAATCATTGGAACATACATTTATCATATTGTCCGGTACCGGATTGTGAATACTTCGAAATCCGCCTGATTTTTGTAATTTTTCTAATGATTGTTTGTATGATTGATCGTGAGACATAATTCTCCGTTATTTTCCGTACACTTCGTGAATAGTCTGTTTTATTCCTTCGCACAAATTATGTAATTCCGATGAATTCATAATATACGCAGGCATGGTGTAGATTAATTTTCCAAAAGGACGAATCCACACGCCATGTTTTACAAATAGGGGCTGAATTTTTTTCATATCAACGGCCTCTTTCATTTCAACAACGCCAATAGCTCCTAACACCCGCACCTTGTGTACCGCAGAATGAGATTCTAAAGGTGAAAGTTCTGTCTGTAATTGTTGTTCGAGCAATGCAATAGTGTCCTGCCATTCCGAATTGCACAGCAGTGAAATATTTGCCGATGCAACTGCACATGCGAGCGGATTTCCCATAAAGGTTGGTCCGTGCATAAATACACCAGGAGCATTATCCGAAATAGTTTGTGCAATTTTTGTAGTGCACACAGTTGCTGCAAAACTCATATATCCGCCGGTAATTGATTTTCCCATACAGAGAATATCGGGTTCAATATTTGCATGTTCGCAGGCAAACATTTTTCCAGTTCTGCCAAATCCTGTTGCAATTTCATCTGCTATAAGCAGAATGTTAAATTCATTGCACAATGTACGCAATTCTACTAAAAATTGTCGGTGATAAAAATACATACCACCGGCACCTTGTACAATTGGCTCAAGAATAAATGCAGCAATTTCTGTATGATGTTTTTTGAATAATTCATGCACGGCATCAATATCTTCTGAATGCCATGTGCCGCCAAAAAGTGATTGAGGACGAGGTACAAAAAATTGCTGTGGTAATGAGTCGGAGAATATATTGTGCATACCGTTTTCGGGGTCGCATACCGACATTGCATGCCAAGTGTCGCCATGATATCCGCCCCTCATAGTTGCAAATCTGTGTTTGGAAGCTTGGTTTTTCGAATACCAATATTGCACTGCCATTTTCATGGCAACTTCCACAGATACCGAGCCCGAATCGGAATAAAAAATATGGCGGAGATTCTGAGGAACAATATCTAAAATTTTAGCGGCTAATTCTATTGCCGGTCTGTGCGTAAGCCCACCAAACATGACATGCGACATGTTGTTGAGCTGTTCAGTTGCCGCATTATTTAAAGTCGAGTGATTGTAGCCGTGAATCGCGGACCACCAGCTCGACATACCATCAATTATCTGTTTTCCGTCGTGTGTGTGCAAATATACACCGTCTGCCCGAGATATGAGTTCAGGAGTTACCGGACTGTTTATCGAAGAGTACGGATGCCAAATATGATGTTTGTCAATTGCAATTAATTCTGAATAGTTCATATTATACATCAATTGTAAATCCGCTGGATGTAAAGTTTTTAATATCTGTTTGTGTATCCGAACCTATAGTGGTAAGGTAATTTCCGGTTAACGCAGAATTTATACCTGCGTGCAATGCTTCATCTTCAAAATCTTTAATAAGCAACCGCCCACCGGCAAAGCGAATATTTGCTCGTGGATTGATGAATCTAAATACTGCAATAGTCGAAAGAATTTCATCTTTATTGAGAGGTTGTGCTTTTGCGAGTGGAGTTCCTTCTATAGGGGTGAGAATGTTTAGCGGAATAGATTGTATGTCTAAATCTGCTAATGCGCAGGCAAGTTCTACCCGTTGTTCGGCAGTTTCGCCGAGACCAATTATTCCACCCGAACACACGTTTATGCCCAGATTTTGTGCAGTTTGTATGACTTTTATTTTATCTTCTACAGTGTGTGTCGAACAAACCTGTGGAAAAAATGAAGGTGCTGTTTCTAAATTACAATGGTAATGAGAAATGCCTGCATTTTTGAGTTTAACGAGTTGCGATTTCGTGAGAAGCCCCATAGAGGCACATAAACCAATGCTACTAGTTTGTTTAATTTCTTTATAAATAGATAATAAGTCTTGTAAATTTGTGTCCGAAATGCTTCGTCCGCTTGTAACAAGGGAGTGGCGGTGTACTCCATTTTTTTCATTTTCGGTTGCTTCGGCAACGGCTCTGTCTTTGTCTATTAATTCATAGTGTTCAACATCTGTTGTGTGATGAGCCGACTGGCTGCACCATTTACAGTTTTCGCTGCAAGCACCCGATTTTGCATTAGTTATAGAACACAAATCCATTTTGTTTCCGCAAAAATGTTTTCGGATTGTGTCAGCAGCTTCGTAAAGCTCTTTTTTTTCGGGGTGATGTATTAATTCAACACCGGTTTCATATGAAATAGTTTCACCGGAAAGAATTTTTTGTGTAAGTGTTTGTATATCAATCATAATTTATAAGCTTACGTTAAATTGTTTTGCAATATTTTGTAAATCTTCAACAACAGGAGTGAGAAGGGGAATGCCATTTTGCAGACGTTCTTCGGTAAGTATTCGTTCTTGGTCTCCCGGGATTTGTACTGGTTCGTTTGCGTTAATTGGCGGACAGGCACGAAATGTTTCAATCCAGTTATCCATATGAGATTTGAATTCATCTGCCGGACGGAATGCATCGATTCGCATAGCACCAACAAAATGACCAATTCCTTTCCCGACGGGGTTTTCGGCAGGATTGAGAAATGCAAGAAATGGCGGAACCCATGGGCCGTAATTTGCTCCGGAAAGCACCGCAGTAAGTATGTCAACTATAGAACCTAAGCAATATCCTTTATGACTACTGTGAATTCTGTCTGAACCCAAAGGTAATAAGGTACCGCCATTTTTGAGACTCGAAGCATCTTGCGTTGGGTTCCCTTGTTTGTCCTGAATCCAACCTAAAGGAGCATCTTCATTTTTCCGTTGTAAAATTTCAAGTTTCCCCACTGCTGTTGTAGTTGAGGCAAAATCTGCCACAAAAGGAGGTTGTTGAGCTGTAGGAACAGCCATAGCTATAGGATTAGTTCCTAACATTTTTTTGTTTCCGAATGTGGGGGCGGTGGTTGGTGTTGCATTTGTTAGAGCAAATCCAATCATGTCGTGTTCTAAAGCCATCATCGCATGATATCCGGCAATTCCAAAATGGTTTGAATTGTTAATTGCTACCCAACCGGTTCCAACATTACGAGCTTTTTCTATTGCAATATTCATTGCTTGCGGAGCAACAACCAGTCCTAATCCCTGGTCTCCGTCAATTGTCGCGGTTGATGGCGTTTCGTGTTCAATAGAAATATGTGGGTGCGAATTCATTCGCTTTGCTTCCCATAAATTTATATAACCGCGTAAACGTGCAACACCGTGCGAGTCTACTCCTCGTAAATCTGCGGAAATTAAGACATCTGCTCCGAGTTTTGCATCACTATTAGAATGACCGATAGCTTTGAGTATGTTATATGTGAAGTCGTGTAAACGACTGTGTTTATAAAGTTTTGTATTCATTTTTTCGTATACTAAAAAATAATTTGTGCCAATCAATAATAAGTACAAAAATACTATATAAAAATGGGAATACCGGTATTTTGTACCGAACAATTGCACCGATAACAGGAGTTGTAATACCGATAATCCACAGTAATGTTATTGAAAAAACTAGAAAGAACCATATAATATTTTGCTCCGAACGATGTAAGGTACGCGAAAAAAAACAGGCAAGAACGCATAAAATTAAGAGCACAAGATTTTCCAAAGCCGGAATAATTGCGAGTAATGAGGATGCATTCCAGATCCAGGGAAGAAAAAGAGCACGGTAGAGTGCTGCGGGTGTTTCTCGTATAAAACTCATACTATTTGCATCTAAAAAACCTATAGGTATATAGCTTTGTGCGTGAGCGTAATATACGGCATCCATAATGAAATCATTTCGTTTGTCTGCGAATTTTTCGAGAATTGGCACTGCATGGAGATAGGTGTTGTTAATGATAATTCCCACAATAAGTATGAGTAATGTTATTATATACACATATGAAACCCGTTTTTGTTGAAGTTTGTATGCGATTGAAAAACCAAGCGAAGCCGGTATGAGAGCTGCTATTACATACACTTTTATATGCAATAAAATAAATATACCGATGATGAGATATATCCATGAAAGATACTTTTTTTGTTTTGTGAGAACCGAAATAAATCCGTACACATAACAGGCTAATCCCAACATTACAATTGTTTCTTTGAGCATGGCGGATGTCCAAAAAAATCCGGAAGGAATTAAAACGATAGAGATTAATAAGGCATATTGTAATTTTGGATTATAAGGGCGTATTATTTTGTATAATAAAAGATATGAAAAAATTGAGATAAAACCCGCAAACACATTATGTACCCAAATGTTTCCAAAAGAGAAAAGCATAATTAATGCATTGGCTTTTATAATTGTACGATTATCGTTTCTGATACCATAATCAATTTTTCGATCCCAAAAGTCCATCTTGTCGTAGTACTCGTTCAATTGAGGATGTGAGACATCAATGTCGCACATGAGTTTTATATAATGCCATACTGAGTGTTCAAGAGACGAAAATATAATTTTTGCATCATCAAAATATTTGAATATGTCGGCCTCAATGCGAACAGGATAATATGAAGTATAAATCCAATACATTACAGCTGACGAAATTATTTTTAATGAAAATATGCCGATAAGAATCCAAAAAGGAAGATGCATACTTTTAAAAAACCTGTGTTTATACAGTATGTATGAAAAAATGATAAAATAGAAAAATGGTAACAAAAACGTCATACCTGTATATTTAATGTCATCCCGACGCGATTTTTAGAGTTTAGATTGATAGAATTTTTTTTAACTAAACAGTTTTTGCAGTTTAGTTATATCTGAAATAATATAATCAACATGCTGTTCCGATGCACGAGCCATATCCTCGGTCGTTTCACCGGAGAGCACGAGTATTGTCTTGAAATTGTGTAGAGCCATTTTCATATCGGTATACAATCGGTCGCCAATCATACAAATTTGTTCGGCTTGCGTTTTGGTATAGTTACAAATATATTCTGCCGCAACTTTTTGTGGTTTCCCAAAAAACTGAGCCGAATATCCGCTCGACTTTTCTATTAAAGTGGTAATTGAACCACAATCGGGAATAAATTCATTATGAGATACCGGACAAACTAAATCTTCATTTGTTGCAAAAATTGGAACACCTTTTCGTGCATAATGATTGGCAATTTCGAGTTTGTGGTATTGTAAACTCGTGTCAAAACCAATTACCACAGCTTCAATAGATTGATTTTTTTCGATTATAATTGATACCCCTGCAAGTTTAAGTTCTTCCTGCATATCATCGGTTCCTATGCACGAAATATGCGATATATTTTTGCTGTTGAGATATGAAATGAGGACATCGGTTGAGGTGATAATCTGGTGTTTTTCAATAAAATTTAGACCAAAATCATGAAGTTTTCTCAGATAAAAGTCTTTTGAATGAGATGAGTTATTCGTGAAAAAATAGAACGAAATCTGTTGAGAATAAAGATATGAAAAAAACGGAACAACATTGTCTATGACTGTATTTTCACAATACACAGTTCCATCTAGATCAAAGACAAAACAAGATATTGGATGTGTGCCAATTTGTATCATAGGTATACAGAAAAAAGCCTCACAAATATGAGGCTTTATATATTATCCGAAATCGTCAAAATAAATATTTTCTCGCTCAACACCCAAATCGTGGAGCATGTTAATGGCAGCATTTGCCATTGGCCCGGGACCACACATGTAATATTCAATGTCTTCCGGAGCATCGTGTTTGCTCAAGTATTCATCATGTATTACTTGGTGAATAAAACCCGTGTATCCATCCCAATTATCTTCAGGCAATGGGTCACTCAATGCAATATTGAATGTAAAATTCGGGAAATCCTTTTCAATTTTTCTAAATTCTTCCTCATAGAATATTTCCCTTTTAGAACGAGCACCATACCAATACGAAACTTTTCGGTTTGTTTTTAACGTATGGAACAAGTGGAATAAATGAGAACGTAGCGGAGCCATACCGGCACCTCCACCAATATACAACATTTCATTTTGTGTGTCTTGAATAAAGAATTCACCAAATGGGCCCGAAATAGTTACTTTATCGCCCGCTTTACGTGAAAAAATATATGAAGAACACGCACCTGGTGGAACTTTTGCCCAATCATTTTTTTCTCTGTCCCATGGAGGAGTTGCAATACGAATATTAAGCATAATAATATTTCCTTCTGCAGGATGGTTTGCCATAGAATATGCCCGAAAGGTTTCTTCCGTATTTTTAATATGTAATCCCCAGAGTTTAAATTTGTCCCATTCCGATTTAAATCGTTCGTCAACTTCGATGTCTTTGCCAAAATCACATTCATATTTTGGCACATCAATTTGGATATATCCACCCGATTTGAAATCGAGCGTTTCACCTTCCGGAAGTTTCACGACAAATTCTTTAATAAACGAAGCCACATTTCTGTTAGATACTACTTCACATTCCATTTTCTTTACACCCAACACATCTTCAGGAACCCAAATCTTCATGTCCTCTTTTACTTTCACCTGACAAGCCAAACGCCAATTGTTTGCCTGTTCTTTTTTGCTAAAGAATGGTTTTTCTGTAGGTAAAATCGAACCGCCTCCATCAAGGGTTTTACATTTACACATGCCACAAGAACCACCACCACCACAAGCAGAAGGTAGAAAAATTTCTTGACTTTGAAGTGTGTTTAAAAGGGTAGCTCCCGGTTTAACTTGCACCGGGTCTATATCATTAACCTGAAAAGAAACTTCTCCCGAAGGTAATAATTTAGCTTTTGCATATAATAAAATAGCAACTAATAATAATATAACTAATAAAAATACTACAATACTTGTAATAATAACTATCCCCGCAGATGCGTCAAGAAAAATCATATGTGTGAAATTTATAATTTAATACCCATAAAACTCATAAATGCAATCCCCATCAATCCGGTTGCAATAAATGTTATCCCTAATCCTCGTAATGCCGGTGGCACATTCGAATATTGAATTTTTTCGCGAATTGCGGCAATACCAATTATCGCTAAAAACCATCCAACGCCAGAACCCAATCCAAACACTGATGCTTCAGTAACAGTGTTATATGCACGTTCCTGCATAAATAATGACCCCCCTAAAATCGCACAGTTTACCGCAATAAGTGGAAGAAAAATACCTAAAGATGTATACAATGACGGAGCAAATTTTTCAACAATCATTTCGACTAATTGAACCATTGATGCAATTACCGCAATAAACATGATGAAACTTAAAAAACTTAAATCAACATCTTTAAATGACCCATCGAGCCAAACGAGCGCACCACTTTCTAATACATATTTGTCTATTAAATAATTGACCGGAACAGTTATGCCAAGCACAAAAATGACAGCAATTCCCAGGCCGGTAGAGGTTTCAACTGTTTTCGAAACAGCAAGAAATGAACACATACCCAAAAAGTATGCGAACACCATATTGTCTATAAAAATAGACTTAACAAAAATATCTAATAAATTTTCCATATCTCCGTGTTATTCTTAATTTTCTTCAATTAATTCTTTATTGCGAGAGCGTTGAACCCATATAATGAGACCAACAACCAAAAGAGCCATTGGCGATAGTAACATCAACCCGTTATTTTCATAGCCCCAACTGTATATTACATCAGGTATTATTCGAATTTCACCGAGCATAGGGAGGGTAATTGTTCCTGATCCCAAAACTTCTCGAATGAATGCAACTAAAATAAGGATTACTCCATAGCCCAATCCGTTTCCAACACCATCAAGAAGTGACCGCCATGGTTTGTTTCCTAAGGCAAAGGCTTCTAAACGCCCCATTATGATACAGTTCGTTATAATTAAACCGACGAATACGGATAAAGCTTTACTTACTTCGTACGAAAAAGCTTTGAGTATCTCGTCAACAATAATTACGAGAGAAGCTATGACAACCAATTGAACAATAATTCGAATTCTATCCGGGATAGTTTTGCGGAGAAGTGAAATAATAACATTGGAAAGACTTAAAACCGCAACTACCGATATGGATAATATTATTGCAGGTTCTAATTTTACGGTCACGGCCAATGCAGAACATATACCCAAACATTGTACGGTAATCGGATTATTCTTACCTAGAGGACCGGTTATCAGTTCTATATTTTTTTTAGAAAATAATGGTTCTTTTTCAGCACTCATTGTATGTTATTTTTATTGGATTTGAAAAATGATAAATATCCTTGTAATGAATTTTCGAGCATTGCAGTCACACCATTTGAAGTAATAGTTCCTCCCGATATAGCATCAACGCCATGCAAATTATCTGGTTTAGCACCACCTTTTATTACCTCAATTGAAGTGAAATCTCCTGTTTTATCGAAAATCTTTTTGCCGTTAAATTGCTCCATAAAACCATCACTGTTAATTTCAGCTCCCAAACCGGGAGTTTCACTTTTATGGTCAAAAACAACTCCGTAAACAGTAGAGAAATCCTCTTCTAAAGATATATATCCCCATATCGGCCCCCACAATCCTTTTCCTCGAAGAGGAATAATGTATATAGTTTTCTTGTCAACCGAAGCTTTAAACAGTGGTAAATTTCGTACCTCTAACGGGCGTGCATATTCTTTCTTTAAATCAATCTCAAAAGCTGTGAGTGTATCAGTTGTTTTTCCGTCTTGAACTGTAATGTATGGCTCTACATCGCCCCGAACATTTATAATAAATGATTCAGTAATATAAGTGTCAAATAGTTTTTGAACATCTTTTCCTTCGTAAGGAATATTTATAGTAGCGAGAATATTTTCTCGTTTTTCATTCTTAACATTCGCTATTTGTCGGTCTTTTAATGTGTGAGCAGTAAATGAAAGAACTGCGGCAACAATAACGACAAGAGCAATAGCGTAAATAAAAACATATGTATTACTTCGTTCCATATAGAGATTGTTAAAATTTTAGTTATTTTCTGAATCTGATTGTATCATATTAATCTTTGCTCTTCGTAGTCGTGCTTTTATATTAGCTTGCACAATATAATGATCGATGAGCGGAGCAAACACATTCATAAATAAAATTGCAAGCATCATACCTTCAGGATATGCAGGATTAACAGTTCTAATTAATATTGCAAATACCCCGATTAAAAAACCATATATCCATTTACCTCTATTAGTTTGAGAAGCAGTTACCGGATCGGTCGCCATAAATACAGCACCAAATGCAAAACCACCAATAAGAAGATGTTCAAGAGCAGGAGTGCTGAGAAGAACATTACCTTCGGGAGCAACCGCATTTAATAATAAGCCCATAAGATAACCACCGGCAAACACCGAAATCATTATGCGGTAACTTGCTATGCCGGTATATAGTAATATAGCTGCACCTATTAATATAGCAATGGTTGATGTTTCACCTACCGAACCCGCATAATTTCCGATAAACATATCAAGCATCGATAATTTGTTGTTAACAAATCCACTATATGCTTCGGTTACCATGTTAACTTTTTGTCCAAGAATAGTTTCACCGGTAAAACCGTCAACTAATTGTGGGTTTTGACCAATATCTTTAATCCACACAGTATTTCCCGACATTTTTGCGGGATATGCAAAAAACAAAAATGCTCGTGTCAGCAAAGCCGGGTTAACGATATTCATACCGGTTCCTCCAAAAGCCTCTTTACCTATAAGTACCGAAAAAGCTGTTGCAACCGCAAGCATCCACAAGGGAATATCAACCGGAACAATAAGAGGAATAAGCATACCGGTCACCAAAAAACCTTCGTTTATTTCATGACCTCGTATATACACAAAGACAAATTCCAGCCCGAGCCCCACTCCGTATGAAACGACAATGAGAGGTAATACTTGAAGAAATCCCTGCCAAAAAGATTCCAAAATCGAAGTAGTTTCGCCTATAGACATATAGTATAGTTCACCAACATTCCACATACCGAATAGTAATGCAGGCAATAACGAAACAACAACAAGAATCATTGAACGTTTCATGTCAATCGCATCGCGTATGTGTGCACCTGTACTGGTTACTTTTTTGGGAACAAAGAAGAATGTTTCAAAACTTTCGTATACCGGTAACCATTTTTCATATTTGCCGCCTTTTTCAAATTGCGGTTTGGTTTTGTCTATGAGATTTTTTATTATTTTCATTGAATTATATACAGATTTTGAAAATTAACTAAATTCTTTTTTAATAGTATCTAATCCTTGTCGAATTATCGATTGAATTTCAATTTTTGACGGACAAATAAATTCGCATAGTGCAAAATCTTCTTCAGCAACTTCGAAAATGCCAAGTTGTTCCATTTTGTCTATATCATTTACTAGTATAGATTTTAGCAAATGAATGGGGTATATGTTCATTGGTAATACTCGCTCGTATTGTCCGGTAAACACAAACGGACGTTCTCCGCCATGGTAATTCGTGTCTATTTTAAATTCTCTGTCGGGTTGTAACCACGAGAAAAATGAACGGTAAAAACTGAATTTGTTAAAACCAGGATTAATCCAGCCTAAAAATTCCGGATAGTTGCCCTCGTCAATTACTGATATTTGTGTATCGTAAAAACTAACGTAACCGGTTTCATTTACTTGAGTTCCGGTTAACACATTACCACTGATAATTCGTTGTTCTTTCTTGCTTGTTATTTGATTGTTCAGCATACTACTAATCGATGTACCAAGTATGGTTTTGAAGTAATATGGTTTTTTTACATTTCCGGAAAGGGTGATGATTTTTCGAGCGTCGAAAATAGATTTTTCAAAAAACCGACCAATTAAAACAACATCTTGTGGTTTTACTGTCCACACAATATCGCCTTTGTTTATTGGGTCTAAATGATGAATTTGAACACCTACATTACCCGCCGGGTGTTTTCCTGAAAAATAATTGATTTGCGTATTTTTTGCCGCCTGAAACGGATTGTTTGCTCTCGTTTCTTGAAAAATATTTATATGGGTTGTGCCATCAGTGAGTTGATTTAACACTTCAACACCTTTTAAAAATTCTGATTTGTATTCTGAAATTAAAAAGGTATAGTCTGGTGCTAGTGGCGCTGTGTCAAAGGTGGAAATAAAAATAGCTTTTGGCGTGTCTTGCGGATTTGCTATACATGCATACGGACGTTGAATAATGCATGGCCATAAGCCACTTTCTAATAAGGATTTTTTTATTGCATCCCGATTATTTCGATTAATCTCCGGAATGTTAAATTTTTTGTATTCAATTGTATCATTTTCTGTTTTAACCACAACTTCGAGAATTTTTCTACGCTCACCACGGTTGATTAATTCAACTGTGCCACTTACCGGTGACGTGAAAATAATGTCAGGATTGTATTTGTCATAGAAAAGAGCATCTCCTGCTAAAACAGTGTCACCTTCTTTTACGGATAGTTTCGGTTTGAGTCCGACAAAGTCCGTCGGTTTAACCGCAACTTTTTCCGCTAATGGTAATTGATGAAAAATTCGTTCGGGCTTGCCTTGTAAGTTGATTTTAAGCCCTTTTTTTATATGAGTTACCTTTGACATTTTTTACAGAAATATTTTGTTAAAATTATCCATTGCAAAAATAAATAAATTATTTTGTTTGAGTGTTTTTTTGATAAGTATTTTTAATAAAAATTTTGGAGAAATAGATGAGTGTGCAAAGTAATCTTGTACCTTTGCAAAAAGTTTTTGTGTGATGATGGAGGAAAATAGTACTACAGTACTTGCATATCTCAATGAGAATTGTAAGCAGATTTTTACTAAAATTTTTTCGGGGAAACGCATTTCTGTAGAAGAATGTCTGATTTTGTATAATGAAGCTTCTCTTTCGGCTCTTGGTGTTGCGGCTAATTTTGTTCGTGAGCAGAAAAATAAACGGTTCGTGTATTTCAATAAAAATATTCATATTGAACCTACGAATATTTGTATTCACAATTGTGTATTCTGCTCGTATGCACGAAAAAAAAATGAAGAAGATAGTTGGGAATTGTCGGTTGATGAAATTGCAAATAGTATTTCTTCTAATTGCACTGATTCAATCACGGAATTTCATATTGTTGGTGGCGTGCATCCGGAACGAAAATTGGATTTTTATGTAGAACTTTTGACCACTTTAAAATTAGCATATCCGGAGGTTCATATTAAGGCATTTACTGCGGTTGAGATTGAGTTTATGGCGATTGCTTCACGCTGTTCGTTTGAAGAGGCATTGACTGCTTTGCAAAATGCAGGACTCAATTCTATGCCCGGTGGAGGTGCTGAAATATTCGACGAGGAATTAAGAAAAAAAATATGTCCTTCAAAAACTAATTCTGATAACTGGTTGAAAATTCACGAAACCGCACATAATCTTAATATACCAACTACTGCCACAATGTTGTATGGTCATATCGAATCATATGAGCAACGAGTCAACCATTTAATGCGTTTGCGTAATGTGCAAGATAAGACCGGCGGATTTCAGGCTTTTATTCCATTGAAATATAAAAAAGAAAATAATCCTTTAGGCTTGTCTACGGAAGTTTCGTGGGTCGAAGTGTTGAGAAATTTTGCGGTTTCTCGTATTTTTTTAGACAATATAAATCATATTAAGGCGTATTGGCCAATGATTGGAAAAGATTTAGCTCAGATAAGTCTTGATTTTGGTGTTGATGATTTTGACGGAACAATTAATGATTCAACAAAAATCTATTCTATGGCCGGAGCAGAAGACACAAATCCATCAATGACCCAAGAGCAGATGGTGGCATTAATAAAAGAAGCTCGAAAAGTGCCGGTAGAACGAGATTCTGTGTATAATACAATTTCATTTTTTTAATTTTTTGTATGGATAATCATCGGTCACTTCGATATTTTTTACGAAATGCTCTTTTTGCTCGTTCTGTGTATGTTTTTCTCTTTATTGGAATGGTAGGGATGTTGTTTTTTAAACATGGAGATGCTGTGCTGCTTGTTAATACATACTGTACATATACATTTTTTGATTATTTTTTTCGTGCTTTTACTGCTTTTGGTAATGGTATTGTGTTTGTCGTGGCTATTGTCGCATATATGTTTGTTTCTTATCAAAAAGCTCTGCAATATGCAATTGTTGGCTTGTTGGTTTTGGTAGTGAGTTTTTTCTTGAAGCATATTGTGTTTGGACCACTTCCTCGACCTACACTCTTTTTTAATCTTTCCGAATTTCATTATATTATACCTCATGTAGATTTTGCACGACATTTTTCATTTCCTTCCGGACATACCATGACTGCTTTTGCTTTTTTTGCGTTAGCATCATATCATGCTTCTCGAAAATCACTCCTTTATATATATGTAATTCTTGCATTTATTGTTGGGTTATCTCGTATATATTTATTAATGCATTTTTTTCGTGATGTATATGCCGGAGCATCTATTGGATTGGCTTTGATGGTGTTTGGTGTTTTCCTTTCAAGATACATACATGTCCCTCCATATCGAGGTTTAATTAAGCGTAATCATTAACAGGAACGGTGGTCAGTATGAATCGTAAAAAAAATAGATAAAAACTTTGTTGGTTTTAAAATAAACGTATATTTTTGCAGTCTAATTTTTGATAGATATAGAAAAGAATTAATAACTAACAGATTATGTATTTAACAACGGAAAGAAAGTCTGAAATTTTTAAAAAATTCGGTAAATCAGAAAAAGATACTGGTTCAACAGAAGGTCAAATAGCATTATTTACCGAAAGAATAAATCATTTAACAGAACTTTTAAAAGCTAATAAAAAAGACTACGTGACACAACGTTCTCTTCTTAAATTAGTAGGAAAGCGACGTCAGTTGCTCAACTATTTAACAGCTAAAGATATTGAAAAATATCGAGAGCTTATTAAAGAGTTGAAGATTAGAAAATAATAATTTTTTTGAAGGGCAATTTTATTGCCTTTCTTTATTTATAGACAGATATGTATTTTACATATTTTTCTTATTACTTAATTAATTAAAAATGTTGAAAATAGTAAATAAAACCATCGATTTAGGTGATGGACGAACTATAGAAATTGAAACAGGAAAGTTGGCAAAGCAAGCTGATGGGTCTGTTGTTGTGAAAATGGGCAAAACAATGTTGTTAGCAACTGTTTGTTCAGCACAGGACGCACGTCCGGATGTTGATTTTATGCCCCTTTCTGTAGAATATAAAGAAAAGTTTTCTGCTATGGGTCGCTTCCCGGGTGGATTTCTTAAACGTGAAGGTCGTCCGAGTGACTCGGAAATTCTTGTGTCTCGTCTTGTTGACCGAGCTTTACGTCCGTTATTTCCGAAAGATTTTCATGCAGAAACATTTGTTACAATTCAATTAATTTCTGCTGAATCAGAAGTTCTTCCTGATTGTTTGGCCGGACTTGCCGCTTCTGCTGCACTTTCGGTAAGCGATATTCCTTTTGATGGTCCGATTTCAGAGGTGCGTGTTGGTCGTGTTAATGGTCAATTGGTTGTTAACCCTTCATTTTCTCAATTAGCAGAGGCTGATATTGACATTATGGTTGGTGCAACCTACGATAATGTACTCATGATTGAGGGTGAAATGAAAGAGATTTCTGAAGAAGAGATGTTGGAAACTATTGCTTTTGCTCACGAAGCTATTAAAAAACAATGTGAGGTTCAAATTGAACTTGCCAAAGAAGTTGGAAAAGAGGTGAAACGTGAATATTGTCATGAAGAAAATGATGAGAAACTTGAAAAAAGTATTCGTGATTTTGCTTTTGATAAAATGTATGCTATTGCTTCTCAAGGAATAAATGCTAAAGAGGTGAGATCTGAAGAATTTAAAAAAATCGAGCAAGATTTTATGGCTACTTTCTCTGAAGAGGAACTTGCGGAATTAAATAAATCTTTGTTTTCACGATATTTTCATGATGTTCAAAAAGATGCCGTTCGTAAATCTATTCTTGATTCGCAAATTCGTATTGATGGTAGAGAAACTACTGAAATTCGTCCTATTTGGTGTGAGGTTGATTATTTGCCTGCTGCCCATGGATCTGCAATTTTTACCCGTGGTGAAACACAATCCTTAACTTCGATTACTTTAGGTACAAAATTGGATGAAAAAATTATAGATGATGTGATGCTTCGCTCGAAAGAACGTTTCTTATTACATTATAACTTTCCTCCATTTTCTACCGGAGATGCTCGTCCATACCGTGGTGTAGGGCGACGTGAGGTTGGACATGGTAATTTAGCATATCGTGCATTAAAAGGTATGCTTGATGTAGGTGAGGATAATCCGTATACAATTCGTGTTGTGTCTGATATTTTAGAATCAAACGGTTCTTCTTCTATGGCAACTGTGTGTGCTGGTTCATTAGCACTTATGGATGCAGGTATTCGTATCAAAAAACCGGTTACCGGTATTGCTATGGGACTTATCTCCGATAAGGAAACAGGTAAACATGCTATTTTATCTGATATTCTTGGTGAAGAAGATCACTTAGGTGATATGGATTTTAAAGTGTGTGGAACGCGTGACGGGATTACTGCTGTGCAAATGGATATTAAAATTGATGGTCTTTCTCAAGAGTTAATGAAGGAAGCTCTTTCTCAAGCTCAAGCAGGAAGATTACATATTATGGATAAAATTACGGAAACCTTGGCTGAGCCGCGTCCTGATTTTAAAGACCATGCTCCTCGTATTGAAAAACTTATTATTGATAAAGAGTACATAGGTGCAATTATCGGTTCGGGTGGAAAAAATATTCAAGAATTACAAAGCAGAACAAATTCTGTTATTACTATAGAAGAAATTGACGGTAAAGGTGAAGTTGAAATTTTTGGTACTGATAAAAATGGTATTGAGGACGCAAAAGATTATATTGCCGGATTAACTGCTGAACCTGAGGTTGGGAAAGTGTACAATGCAACTGTTAAAACGATAGTTCAGTTTGGTGCATTTCTTGAATTTATGCCTCAACGTGATGGTTTACTGCATGTGTCTGAAATTGATTGGAAACGTGTCGAAAATGTTACGGATGTATTAAAAGAAGGTGATGTGATTGAGGTCAAATTGTTAGGAATTGATCGAGGTAAATATAAACTTTCTCGAAAGGCTCTTTTACCGAGACCGGAGAAACAAGATTAATTTTAAAGCTGTCGTAAGACAGCTTTTTTTTTATGTCAGAATTCATAATTTGTGTATATTTGTGATGAAATAAATGAGTGTATTGTTCGTTACTTTCAATACAAATTATAATTGGTATATGAATTTATCCCGTTTTTTTTATTTTCTTGTATGTGCTTTATTTCCCCTTTTTTTATTGACTCACTGTACGTCTCAAAAAAAGTTGGTAAAAAAAGCCGAAACCGCATATGAAAAAGGGGAATATTATACTGCACTAAACTTGTATGAACAGGTTGTAGACGCTGAAAAGTCTCGTGCCGGAAAAAACCCATATTATTTTAAAATAGCAGAGTGTTATCGTCTTTTAAATAATTCGCGAAGAGCTGAATCATATTATCGTAGAGCTGCTCGGAGAACACGAGAGAAATCTTTGCAGTATAAATATGGTCAGGTTTTGTTGCAAAACGGAAAGGTTTCGGATGCATTAGCCGCATTTGAAGAATACAAAAAAGAAAATCCCAAAGATTCTCGTGTTGAAAATGCAATCGTGTCGTGTAGCCTTGCTGTTGAGTGGGTCGATAACCCAACACGATATATCGTTGATGATGTTCGCCAGATGAGTGAATTCAGAGATAATGATTTTGCACCGGCATATGCTTCTGGTGATTTTACCACTATTTATTTTACGTCTTCGAGACCGCGAGATGAAAAAGAAAAAAAGGTCGAGATAAATCCTGTTTCTGGTATGAATTATACCGATATTTATGAGATTCGTCACGATAGACAAGGTCGGTGGACGGATCCCGTGTTAGTTCAAGACACAACTGTACTTTCTGATTTTGATGATGGTACTCCTTCTTTTAATGCGAGTAAAACTGAAATGTATTTCACGCGCTGTATACAAGAGTTTGATAAAAATATAGGCTGTCAAATATATAAAACTGAGCTTAAAGGTGGTGGGTGGAATAATCTGACACGTTTAGAAATTGTTCCTGATAGTATTTCTGTTGGGCATCCTTCTATTTCTGCTGATGGCTTAACCTTGTATTTCGCTGCTCGTATTCATGGGGGTATGGGTGGTTCCGATATTTGGATGGTTACCCGTGATTCTGATGTTTCTACATGGGGTACGCCGGTTAATTTAGGGTCTCCAATCAATACAGAGGGAGACGAAATGTTTCCGTATATTCGAGAAGATGAGGTATTGTTTTTTTCGTCTGATTTCCACCTTGGAATGGGCGGTTTAGATATTTTTAGAGCAGTTCAAAGTGAACTTGGTCAGTGGGATATCTATAATATGCAATATCCTGTAAATTCTCATAAAGATGATTTTGGTATCGCTTTTCAAGGCAGTACCGAAAAAGGATTGTTTTCATCGAATAGAAAAGGCTCTCGAGGTAATGATAATATATATTCCTTTGAATTACCCGAATTAGAAATTGTGGTAAAAGGTAAATTGCTCGATTCTGATACCAAAAAACCTATTGAAGAGGGCGAGGTTACCTTAGTTGGTAGTGATGGGTCTATTCAAACCGTAAAAACTCGGGTAGGTGGTGTCTATAGTTTCGATTTGGATCAATATATTGATTATATAGTTGTCGGCTCGGTTGAAGGATATTTAAAGAATAAAATTCAAATTTCAACAGTTAATATTAGCGATAATGAGACATTTGAGAAAAATATTGAGTTGATGACCATGAGTAAACCTATAGAAATTCCAAATATTTTTTATGAGTCCGGTCAGTGGACACTTAACGATGAGTCTAAAAAGGCTTTGCTAATGTTGTCGAAACTATTGTCTGATAATCCCAATGTTACTATAGAGCTTGGTGCACATACCGATATGGTTGGTGATGAGGCTGCAAATATGCAACTTTCTCGTTTGAGAGCTCAAGCAATAGTTGACTATTTAAAAGAGCATGATTACGACCCCGAACGTTTTGTTGCTCGTGGCTATGGCGAAAGTATGCCAATGCAGGTGAATGAAGAAATAGCTCAGTTAGATACGTCTTTTGTGCTCGGCAAGGTATTAACTCCCGAATATATACAAACTTTGCCGGATGAAGCACAAGAAATAGCGAATCAAGTTAATCGGCGTACCGAAATTAAAATTTTATCTACCAATTATATCCCCAATTTGGAGTATTTTTTGCGGCAAAAAAATAGTATCTCTTCTTCTCGGTAAGCTTTTTTGTTTTCTCAGTGAGACTGCGTATATTTGTCAATCTTTTTATCTAAAAAGAAAATATAATAAATAAATATTTTTAATTTAAAGTGTACAATATATGAAATTATTAGAAGGTAAAACAGCTCTTGTAACGGGTGCTGCTCGTGGAATAGGTAAAGCTATAGCTTTACGATATGCTGCTGAAGGTTGTAATATTGCATTCACTGATTTGGAATATAATGAAACAGCTCAAAATACTGAAAAAGAACTTGCATCTTTGGGGGTGAAAGCAAAAGGTTTTGCTTCAAATGCAGCCAATTTTGATGATACACAGAATGTGGTAAAAAATATTCTTGAAGAATTTGGAAGAATTGATATTTTAGTGAATAACGCCGGTATTACCAAAGATGGTGCACTAAAGCGAATGACCGAAGATCAATGGGATGCAGTAATTGCAGTGAATCTTAAATCGGTGTTTAATTTCACGAAAGCAATTCAACCAATTATGTGGAAACAAGCGGAGGGTAGTATTGTAAATATTAGTTCTGTTGTGGGCGTTTCCGGAAATAAAAATCAAGCAAATTATTCTGCTTCAAAAGCCGGAATGATTGGCTTTACGAAATCTATCGCAAAAGAATTGGGTGCACGAAACATTCGTTCAAATGCAGTAGCTCCCGGTTTTATTTTAACAGAAATGACGGCACAATTACCCGAAGCTGTTATTGAAGAATGGAAAAAACAAATTCCGCTCAATCGTCCCGGAACTACGGAAGATGTAGCAAATGTTTGTGTGTTCTTAGGTTCTGATTTGTCAGCATACGTTACCGGACAAGTTATTCCTATTTGTGGCGGATTACAAATATAATTGAGAGTAAGAATTTATGTCTCAAGCTCAGATTATATTAGAAAAGTTAGAGCAAAAATTTTCGCATGAACCCGAATATATTCAGGCGGTTTCTGATTTTTTTTCGTCTATTGGTGATTTTTATGAATCGCAGGAAAAATATCAGAAAGCTAATATATTAGAGCGAATTGCGATACCTGATAGAATTATTTCGTTTCAGGTTCCTTGGCTCGATGATAACGGAAATATTCAGGTAAATATGGGATATCGAGTACAGTTTAATAATGTGCTCGGGCCATATAAAGGTGGTCTGCGTTTTCACCCAAGTGTTAATGTGAGTATTTTGAAATTCCTAGGCTTTGAACAGGTTTTTAAAAACAGCTTAACAACTCTTCCATTAGGTGGAGGGAAAGGTGGAGCTGATTTTGACCCGAAAGGAAAATCTGAGTCAGAAATTATGCGGTTTTGTCAATCGTTTATGTTGCGATTGTGGTCGGATATTGGTCATAATATGGATGTGCCTGCCGGTGATATTGGTGTAGGACGACGAGAAATAGGGTATTTATATGGTATGTATAAACGCCTCACCCGTCAGCATGTTGGTGTTATTACCGGTAAAGGTCTCGATTGGGGTGGAAGTCGTATTCGACCCGAAGCTACAGGATATGGTGTAGTGTATTTTTTGGAAAATATGCTTGCAGCTAATAATGATTCAATTGCCGGGAAAAGGATTATTATTTCAGGATTTGGCAATGTTGCATGGGGAGCGGTAAAAAAAGCTGATGAGCTCGGTGCAAAAATTATTGCTATTTCCGGTCCCGATGGTTTTGTGCACGATCCTCACGGTATTCATGCCGAAAAAATTGAGTATTTACTCGAATTGCGGGCAACTAACAATGATATTATTCGTCCACTTGCCCAAAAGTATAATTTACTCTATGACCCTGATAGAAAACCATGGAATATTCCGTGTGATATTGCAATACCCTGTGCTACGCAAAATGAAATTACCGAGGAAGATGCTCGTCATTTAATAAAAAATGGTTGTCAGTATATTGTTGAGGGTGCTAACATGCCGTGTAGTCATAAAGCGGTAGAGTTAATAAAAAATTCCGACATCAGGTATGCACCGGGAAAGGCTTCAAATGCCGGTGGTGTTGCTGTTTCCGGACTTGAGATGACACAAAACTCAGAACGTTATACCTGGTCTACCGAAGGTGTGGATGATAAATTGCGGCGTATTATGAATGAAATTCATGACACGTGTTCGCATTATGGAATACAGCCAAACGGAAGTATTGACTATGCTGACGGAGCAAATATAGCATCATTTATTAAAGTGGCGGATGTAATGTGTGAACTCGGTATATAATAAAAATAAATCGTACATTTGTATAAGTATAATAATTTTCTAATACTAGAATTATGAAAGAGTTAACAAAAGAAATTGCTGAAAGAATAAAACAAACCCGCGAAAAATTAGGTCTCAGTCTCGATGATGTAGCGGATCAGACGAATATTAATAAATATGAATATGAAGATTATGAATCGGGACAAATAGATATACCGGTAAGTGCTATTTTAAATATTGCAAATTGTTTTAAAATTGATATTTCAATTTTGTTGACCGGTGATAAACCAACTGAAATAGGATACTCGGTGACTCGAAAAGGAGATGGTGTTAGTGTTGAGCGTCATCAACGATATAAATATCAGGCACTTGCTCATAATTTTGTAAATAAATTAGGAAAACCTTTTATTATTACAATAGATGCAAGCGACGAAGAGGTTCATTTTAATAATCATTCGGGACAAGAATTTATTTATGTCTTAGAAGGTCATATTAAAATTTACTTTAAAGATGAGGTTGTTGACTTGAAAGAAGGTGATAATGTATATTTTGATGCAAATATTCCTCATGCTCTTAAAACTGAAAATGGTGAACGTTCTCGCTGTTTAGCAGTTGTTTTTTAAGAGTAAAATATACATAAGAACATATAAAAAGGGCAATTATTTACAATTGCCCTTTTTTTTATGCAAAGCATACTTTTTCCGCTTATAAACAGCCATCTTCAGCTCAAAAATAATTTAAAATAACCCATTATTATTTCATTATTTTTGATTGAACCTCACTATTTATAAGCGTTCTGAACCTAAAAAATTATATCGAACTCAGGTTTATAAATCAATATTTTCAGCCACATTCATATAAATAAAGTATCCTTCTCCCGGAGATAAGATTTGTAATGTTCCGGAAGTTTGATCTTTAAATGCATCAAAGTTTTTGATAGTTTGTGTGTTGCTCCAAATAGGAGATAATACTGTTTGCAGGTCACCTTCACTTGCTTGTGGATAGCCCATAAAATTCCATCCTTGTGTAAGCGAAACGTTTGTGTTTGTTGGTATATCTCCCGATACCGAAATAGTAACTGTTGATTCTGCAAAAACTAAGTATGCTTCTCCTAAACTAATGTTTTGCAGGCTTTGTAATTCAGAAATATATTCTGGTTTATAAAAGCCATCACTGTTTTTTATTATTGAAATTGAAGACAAGGCTGTGCCAAATACCGATTCAATACTCGCATCGCTCGGTAGGGTGTAGAAAGAGATAAGATTCCAACCCGATGTGAGTGTTATATCTTGGGTAATGCTATTACTTGTTACAATAACATCTATTTGAGCTTGTGGTGATTCACAAGTGTTTATACTTTGAGTTACATAATATGGGGTTGTTCCTTCGCTTGTAGCAGAAGGTGTTGGTGCAGTAGAACTTCCTAAACCTGTAGGGGAAGTGTACCATAGTAAATTGCTCCCTGTTGCAGATAGTGGTGAAGCTGTTTCCCCAACATTATATTCAACGGGAGATGATACCATTGGTGCATCGGGAATAGTATTGATTGTTACTGTTGAGGACGCTGCATTGCTTGCACAACCGTCAATTGTTAGTGTAACTGAATATGTTCCACCCATATTTGTTGTTGCATTTGTTCTGCTTATGGAATTAGTTGTTGCAGAATAGCTATTGGGACCGGACCATGAATAGGTAGCACCCGAGCTAGAAGGAATGCTTAATATAATTTCATCTCCTTCACATATTTCAGGTGTGGAATTAGTAATTATCGGTGTTTCCACATTATTCGTAGTAGTGGTTGCTTCAGTGTTGAAGTCTGAAATATTTCCCGCAGCATCTTTGGCTCGGATTTTTACTGTATAATCAGTATTGCAATCTAAGTTAGAAATTGTTGTGCTGGTTGTAGTACCCGATGCCGTTTCATATAATGCGCCGTCGAGATATATCTCATATTCCGTAACTCCGGTATTGTCAGACGATGCCCCCCAACTTATGCTAAAAGAATCTAACGTGATATTACTAAATGAAATAGTTCCCGGAGCTGTTGGTACTTGAGTATCTCCACAATCTGCATTTGGATCGATAACTGCTAAAACCGGAGTTCTTGCACAAGAAGAACCTGCCATTATTTCCCAATCATAGAAATACATATAAGCACTTGCATCGCCACCGCCTGATTTTCCGGTAATACTAACAATACCTGCGGGAGAAGATTCATACGGATAACTTGCTCCACTTGTATTGAATTCTAAGGCACCATTAATTGATTGGTCACTCATTCTCATTCGCAAATCGGTCCCCCAATCTTTACTTATATTAAAGTCTGTAAATGTAAATTGCACCAAGGAGCCCGACATGGCAGTTGTAATATTCATCTCATCAGATGTAAATATTTTTGCCGGAGTAAAGGGATTTCCCGATCCGTCAAGAATTTCAATAGAAATGGTTCCATTTGATATATTATTATAAATAGTTCCGTAGCTTACCTTTAAAGATAAAATTGTAAAATCAGAAGCTGCGGTGAAGTTAAGATGATTGGTTGCACTAATACCCCAGTTTGTTCCTGCCCCTACAATCGATGTAGGTCCGACAGAACCTATAAAAGAATTCGCATCTTGTACGTAAAATGTTGTAGACTCACTAATACTTGTTGAATATGTTGTTTCTGTTCCTAATATTGAGCCATTAGTTTCTGCGTCATACCATGTATATGTTCCCGGTGTAAGAACGGCGAGATTTATTGTTCCAGCTGTACAAATCGTGTCGTGTTGAACTTCCGGTAATAATGAAGTGATAGTAATATTGTCTGATTTACTTGTGCATCCTGCAGCACTTACGGTTACAGAATATGTTCCGGCATTATATGCGGTATATGTTTGTGATGTTGCTTGAGAAATGACAGAGCCGCCTATCGACCATGCGTAATTAATGCCGGTACCGGAAACTCCGGCGTCAAGTATTTTTGTTGACGCTTCACAAAGTTCAGCATTTGCACCTAAATCAACAGTTGGTAATTCGGCAGAAACTACAACATCGTCTGATGTTATCCATGATCCTGATGTTTCAACAATTTCACAGCGGTATGTGTCTGCTTGTGTTACCGTAACACTTGTGAGATTTGTTCCTTCGTTGAACGGTGTTGTTGATGAACCTTTATACCATTTATAGGTAATTGATTCTCCCGGTTGCAGACTGCTTAAATCAACAGTTGCAGTAATAGTAGCTTCGCCAGTTCCACATAATGTTAATTCATTGCCTAATTCAGGAGTCGGATGGCCAAATTTATTAATGTCTACTGGATTGTTCATTGATATAATATATCCTAAAGATGCCACCAATCCTGCATTGTAATCAATACCACCTTCTGATGTTTGGTAATCACCTATATCTTCGGTAAAACTGGGATTTCGTGAGCCACCAATCATATATCCGTGTTGGGCATTTCGTGTGGGAATTACCAAATTGTCTTGGTTTGCCATGATGTCGTCCGATAAAAACACATTTCGGTGATGCGGATGTTGTGCAGAATTACATGAGCCGCATCCTGCACGATTAAACCCAACTACAAAGGAAAAATCAGCTGAATTGCTACCTAAAATATAATCTATTTGGTCGTAAATAAATTGATCAACGCTAGTTGCATTATTATATTTTTGCCATAAACCGACAATAAAAGCAGCATTTGCATTGTATCTGAGAGGACCCCATGTTGCATCGCCACCTGTGTATAAACCCTCGTCGCTAACAGCAGCTTTATACATTAATGCAAATTCTTCTAATAATGTTTCGCCATATGTATCTCCTAAGAGTGCTAAGTTGTATGCCGCAACGTCATCATTGTTATTGTAGCAGTATACATAGTTGTGGTTGTCAATGCTTCCTTTTAGTCCAATTGCTTCGGTTTTATAACTTTCGTTTTCGGTTGCCCAATACAATTCGGCACATGCACTTATATAATCATCCTCCCAACGTGCATTTGCAAGATAAAACTGTCCCGCACTAATTGTTCCACCTTGTTTGGATTTTGCATATTGATATGCGTATTCTGCATGGGTTAAGCAGGTTGCAGCATATACAGGGTCAAATGGTTCGTACATGCGTGACATTAATGCCAGTGTTGCTGCACAATTTGATGGCATTGAGGCATCATTCGGATTTTTCACAAAATTTCGGGGTCCGTCTGCTTGCCCTCCTTCAGATTTTGGTAATGTTGCCATTGCAACTGAAGTGACCCAGTTTTTGTGGTCAGCATCACCATCACCTACTTGTGAATAAAATGTTGTTGAGTTAGGTGCACATTGTATTAAAAAGTCTGTTTGGTATTTTAGTTCATCTAAAATGTCAGGAATCCCGTTTGCTTCTCCATCGCCACCTTCCCAACTAAAATTACCTGTTGATTGATATCCACTATAATCAAATGAGTAAAAATCGTCGAAGCCTTCAGGGAATTCGGCGTATGCTTTGAGTAATGTATATGCTGCATAAAAATATGTTTGACCGAATTTTACATGGTCTCCACAGTCAACCCATCCGCCTTCAAGACTATTAACGCCGTCAGCGTCATCTGTAAAACATTTTCCGGCTTGTAGTTTGCTTAAATCAGCTCCTTTTGATGATTGTAATAAACTCATATCCGCAGAGCTAGGTGTGTGATCCATTATCAGCCAGTTGGGTCCATCTCCCGAACGTTGTCCGCCATACATACGCGTGGTCATCCACAATGCTTTTGTGTAATCATTGTTCGTTAAATCTTGTGCAACAAGATTTACTGTTAAAAATAAGATGAAAAATAATCCTAAAAAATGTTGTATTGTTCTCATATGTATTCATTATAAAATTAACCCTAAACTCTACTTAATACTGACAATTATGAATTTTAAAACCCTATAAAATGTATAATTGTATGATTTATCAGTATACATATATTCTTCATAAATTGAAGATTGTATGTAATCGATAAAAATAAGAAAAAATAATAAAAAATGAATGATTTTTATAAGAAAAAATATCGGATGAGGTGAATAAGGATAAAGATTGATAGCATAAAAAATGCAATGTAGAATACAAATTGAAAATTGTGTGTGTGCGAAATTTTGTATGTGTTGAATTGCACAAAATGCTCCCAATCATAAAATTGGGCAAATTGAGCTAATGCGTTTTTGTCTTCAATACATACCGATTTTTCAGGCGGTGTGGTGCGATATATATTGTATAGTGTGTCTGCATCTATTTTGTGTCCGGTTTTTAGGTTTATTCTATCAGAGAGGTCTTCTGCAATGCGAGGTGTCAGTCCTCGTTTCATGTATTCGGTTTCGTTAATAGCTTTTTGCAAACATTTTTGGAGCATATAGGTATACTTATTCGGTAAGATATCTGTGAATTAATTGCGCTGTTCTATGGGCTGTGCCATCATTTCCGAGTTTTTCTTGTAATTTTGCATATGATTGTGCTATTTCGTTTTTATAAGAAGTGTCGAAAAGAATTTTTGTGAGTGCTGAATGTAAATTTTTCGCATTCATATCTTTTTGTAACAATTCGGGTACTATTGCTCGGTTCATGATTATATTTGGAAGTCCTAAAAAGGAGAGTTTTACAAATGATTTTGCAAGATAAAATGTAAAAGGGCTTGTTTGAAATACAATCACTTCAGGTATGTTAAAGAGAGCTGTTTCTAATGTTGCTGTGCCGGAAACAACAATCGCAGCTTCCGATTTTGTAAGCAGTTCGTATGTTTGATCAAAAACAATCGAAACATTATGTGCTGTAATGAATTTTTCGTAAAAAGCTTTAGTAAATCGAGACATGCCAGCAATAACAAATTCGTAGTTGTGAAAATCTTCTGAAATTTCTTGCATAGTGCGAAGATTTTCGCGAATTTCATATTCTCTACTTCCGGGTAAAACAGCAATGATTTTTTTCTCGGGTAATGAGTTTTTCGAAATAAATGATTCATATGTTTCTCGTTCGGTAAAATCATGTATCGAATCCAACAGAGGATGACCAACAAAATCTACTTTATAATTATGCTTTGCATATACATCTTTAATAAATGGTAATTCCACAAACATGTGGTCAATATATTTTTTTATTTTTTTGACTCGCCCTTCTTTCCATGCCCATATTGTAGGTGAAATGTAGAAAAAAGTTTTAATTCCGAGTGATTTTGCAAAGGGAGCAATTTTGAGATTAAATCCCGGGAAATCTATAAAAATAATTGCATCAGGTTTGTTATCAACTAAATCTTGTTTGCAAAAGGCTATATTCCTTAGAATTTTGCGTGCATGTTTCAATACTTCCGCAATGCCCATATGGTCGTAATCTTTGTAATGTTTTACAACAGTCGTGTTGGCGGCAGTACTCATTTTTTCGCCTCCCCACAGTCGAAATTCTGCATTTGGGTCATGCT
The DNA here is from genome assembly GCA_027858745.1 of Bacteroidales bacterium. GTDB lineage: Bacteria > Bacteroidota > Bacteroidia > Bacteroidales > UBA1715 > JAQICB01. The sequence continues at coordinate 29,784 of JAQICB010000049.1, read as the reverse complement.
GTGTTATCTGTGAAATTAAGCGTGCTCCGTGCATGTCGCCTGAAGCTTCTCCTGCTATCAGATAATATTTCATATGTTTATATTAATTGATTTTCATTTGTCATGACCTGTTCGTACAGTGTACGGATGTGACATCCATGAGATAATCCAAACTGTGAGTTAATAATTACTATCATGGATATTTTATGACTTAAAAGTTGATAATTACAATTGCAAAAATATAGAAAAAAGTGGGTATAATTAAGCCCTTGAGTCCATAATCCCATTTTTTGTAATACAACACACTGGCAAGTATAAAAGTAGGAATCATCGACCAAATATATACATTGGTTGCAACATTAGAATATGTTAGTTTCGATAGATATTCTTGCAGTGTGAGTGTGTTGGTAAACCATATGTAAATACCCAAAAATGAAAGTACAGGAATGAGCGTGCCAAGTGCTATGCCGCTCCAAAGATTGTTGAATAATTTTGTCATATAATTATGAGTTTAAAAATGATAACTTCGATATTGATTCTGTATCTGTTTTTTCAATTTTAAGAGGTGTGATTGTCGCAAACCCTTCTTTTAATAACCATTCGTCAGAGTCCTCTGCTTCCGGTTCAAAATTTTTGAAATTGCCGGTCAACCAAAAGTATTCTCTGTCGTGTGGGTCGGTGCGTCTTTCAAATCGTTCAATCCAAACTCCTTTTGCTTGATGACTCACCCGTGTACCTTTAATGTTTTTTGTGTGAGGAAAATTAACATTTAGAAACACGTATTCAGGTATTCCCTGAGTTATTATTTTCTCAGAAATAGAATAAACGTAAGGGGAATAATGCGTGAAATCAGCGTTTTTTTCGAAATTGACACTCGAAAATGCTATTGAGGGTATATTATTAATACCACCTTCTCGAGCTGCCGCAACTGTTCCCGAGTAAATAGCACAAATTGATGAATTTGAACCATGGTTTATGCCGGAAACAATTAGGTCCGGTTTTTCATTAGTATAGAATCTGTCTAATGCTATTTTAATGCAATCCACCGGAGTACCGGTTAAACTGTATGATTTAATCCCTGGTTCATCTCTGTGTTGTTCAAGACTTACCGGGTTCGAGAATGTTATGGCATGAGACATGCCCGATTGAGTCCGTTCGGGTGCAATGCATAAAACGTCTCCTAATTTTTTCATTTCTTCAATTAGTACTTGTAATCCATGTGCATGAATTCCATCATCGTTCGTTACAAAAATTTTTTTTCGGTTTTGCATAAGTATACTATAATTTTTGTGTGCTAAAATACCGAAATTCATTCAAAAAAATGTACTTTTGTGACACAAAATAAAAAACATTTTAAATGAAAGTTTCTCTTAATTGGATAAATGAATACCTAACGATACGTGAAGATGTTGAATCTGTTTCGAAAATTCTTACGGATATCGGATTGGAAGTTGAAGGAATTGAGTGTTTTGAATCAATTAAAGGTGGATTGCAAGGGGTAGTTGTTGGTAATGTGTTGTCTTGTGAAAAACATCCTGATGCTGATAAATTAAGTGTAACGACGGTCGATGTTGGTGGCTCTAATATTTTACCTATTGTATGTGGTGCTCCTAATGTTGCGGCAGGGCAAAAGGTGTTAGTTGCAACTGAAGGCACGAAATTGTATGATGGAGATAAAGAGTTTGTTATAAAAAAAGCAAAAATCCGAGGTCAAGTTTCTCAAGGAATGATTTGTGCAGAAGATGAATTGGGACTCGGTTCCAGTCACGACGGAATAATTGTGTTGCCGGATTCAAGCACAATTGGCACACCGGCATCTGAAATTTTTGCTGTGGAACAAGATGTTGTCTTTGAAATTGGTCTCACACCCAATAGAATCGATGCTGCTTCTCACATTGGTGTAGCTCGCGATTTGGCAGCCTTCTTTAGTCAACACAATAAAGTTGATCTTCAAAAACCCGATGTTTCCGCTTTTACGGAAGCCGCTCCTATAGATTCTTTCGAAGTCGTGGTAGAACGGGAAGATTTATGTCCCCGCTATTGTGGTGTTGTTATCTCTAATATTACTATTCAAGAGTCTCCCCAATGGCTTCAAAATAAACTGAAAGCAATTGGGCAAAAACCAATAAATAATGTGGTTGATATTACCAATTTTGTGTTGCACGAAATGGCTCAACCTCTTCATGCTTTTGATTTTGAAACAATTAAAGGAAATAAAATATCTGTTGGAACCTGTGCAGAAAAAACGAAATTTGTAACTCTCGATGAGGTCGAACGGGAATTGTCGGCAGAGGATTTAATGATACAAAATAGTGAAGAACCTATGTGTATCGCCGGTGTGTTTGGCGGAGCTCATCATGGGGTTACTCAGCACACAACATCAATATTTTTAGAAAGTGCCTATTTCAATCCGGTGGCAGTTCGAAAAACAGCAAAAAGACATGCCTTAAATACCGATGCGTCGTTTCGCTTTGAACGGGGAATAGACCCGAATATCACTGTTTATGCTCTGAAACGTGCAGCTCTTCTTATCCAAGAATTGGCAGGCGGTGTTGTTGCGTCTCATATTTTTGATTCAAATCCTTCACCCGTGCCCGGAAATAGAGTTGAACTTTCTGTTTCTCGTGTGCAGGCTTTAATAGGAAAAAGCATATCAAAAAAAGAGATGCTTTCGATATTGCAATCTTTAGAAATTACTCTCATTATCGATGAGGGTGATACACTTGTCGTTGATGTGCCTTCATATAGAGTAGATGTGACACGGCAAGAGGATATTGTTGAGGAAATATTGAGAATTTATGGCTATAATAATATCGAAATTCCTGCAAGGGTAAAGTCTTCTCTGATATATTCTGACGAGATAGATGAAGACTTGTATAAGAATAAAGCCGCTGATATGTTTATCGCGCAAGGCTGGTTTGAGGTGATGAATAATTCTCTTACAAAATCGGCGTATTACGATTCTTTACCGACTTTCGATAAGGAACATCTTGTGCAATTGGTTAATCCTCTTAGTGCAGATTTGGATGTGATGCGTTCATCTTTGTTGTTTAATATGTTAGAGGTTGTTTCATATAATAAAAACAGACAAAATCCGGATGTGCGTATTTTTGAATTCGGACGAGAATATTCCAAAAATCCAAAAAAACAAAGTTTGAAGGCATACTCGGAAGAACAAAAACTCGCTTTGTGTGCGAGCGGTAATTATATGCCTCAACATTGGAGTGGTGCAGCTCAGGAAGCAGATTATTTCTATATGAAAAAATCTGTCGAAATGATGTGTGTCAAACTTGGATTACATGCGTTCGTGTATGAAAATTATGCAGATGATTTTGGTGTTGGTCAGCTTCTTTTGTGCAACAATAAGCAGGTCGCAACTATTAGCCAAGTAAATTCAAAGTTGGTTCAATTATTTGATATTGATAATCCTGTTTTTTGTGCCGATATAAATTGGGATGTTGTGATGAGTATTGTTGGCAAACCTGTTTTGTATACTGAAATTCCTCAGTTTCCTGAAGTGCGAAGAGATTTATCTTTGCTTTTAGATGATGATGTGAGCTTTGCTCAAATTGAAGAAATTGCACAACAAACAGAAAAAAAATTATTGAAGTCAGTTTCAATTTTTGATATTTATCAAGGAAAAGGTATTCCTGAAGGTAAAAAATCATATGCTGTTTCGTTTGTATTACAACACTCGCAGAAAACGCTTAAAGAATCTGATATTGATAAGGTTATGAAGAAGTTGATATCTGCTTATTCAGAGAAATTGCATGCCGAATTGCGGTAATTTTTTATTTTAATACTGCTCGGTGTGTTTTTTTTTGTTAAATATTGTATATTTACAATTCGATTGAATTAACTATGAGAAAGATATCACTATTAATATCACTGTTTTTTGTATCACTGCTTAGTGTTTCCCAAGAACATATGCAAAAACTCTTGTTTGAAAGTGTAACAATGGATGATGGGCTTTCACAAGTGTGCGTTAATGCGATAATGCAAGACACTACCGGATTTTTGTGGTTTGGAACGCAAGATGGCTTAAACTATTATGACGGGTATACTTTCAAAGTTTATAAGCCGAATTTATCTGATTCTACGTCTATTACCAGCAACAATATTACTTCGATTTTTCAAGATTCATATGGTAAAATATGGATAGGAACTGTTGGTGGAGGGCTCAATGTATTTAATCCTTTATCAGAAACTTTTTCTCATTATATGCATGATTCAACTGATGAACAGTCATTAGGAAGCAATGATGTGTATACCATTTTTGAAGATTCGGATCGTGATTTATGGATTGGAACCTACGGAGGAGGTTTAAATTTGTTTAATCGTGAAAAACATAATTTTACTGTGTATAAACACGAAGAGGGAAATCCGTATTCGCTTGAGGCTAATAATGTGCGAGCTATTACGGAAGATGATTTTGGATTTATTTGGGTTGGATTGAATTCTACAAATATTGACCATGTTGTGCATAAATTTGACAAAGAAACAGGACTTTTTTATCCGGTAACATCTACGAATAATGATGTTATGACTATGAAAAAAGATATAAACGGTAATATTTGGGTGGGAACATATTATGGTGGTATTGATGTTATTAATCCTCAAACAGAAAAATATCGAAGAATTACGTATAATTCTGTTTCAGAAAATAGTCTTTCGAGCAATATTGTGATGTCTCTTTGTGAAGATACCGTGTACGATATAATGTATATTGGAACTCGTGCAGGTGGACTCAACTTGTATGACATGAATGCACAAAAAGTTATTGGCATTGAAACAATCCGGGACGATGAGTATTCAATTTTAGGTAACGATATTATTTCTTTGTTGAAAGATAAATCGGGTGTTATTTGGTTGGGAACTGAAACTGCCGGACTTAACAAGTATAACACCGAGCGTAAAGAGTTTCAATTTATTTATCCGAGTCAATTGCATGATTTTCCAATCTCGTCGAATAATGTTTTTGCAATTTATGAAGATAATGCTGACGGTTTATGGATAGGTACGCGAGGTGCGGGATTAACATATTATAATACCAAAACAGGTGCAACCAAAACATTTCAAAGTCCTGCAGGTGACCCCGAAAGTTTTAATAAAATAACGTCTTTGGTTTGGGATCAGCGAGGTTTCTTTTGGATTGGTACTGATGGTAATGGGTTCTTTAAATTTAATCCCAAAACGGAAAAAAAAGAACATTTTTCGTATAATGATGTTGAAGAGAATTCATTATCGAATGATGCAGTCACTGATTTATATTTGGATGGACGAAACCAACTTTGGGTTGGAACTTGGGGCGGAGGTCTTAATAAGTTTGTGTATGAAACTAAAACGTTTACGCGTTATCCGATAGATGAAAAGAATTTTATGCGTAATGTGGTGTGGTGTATTTATGGAGATGCCGGTGGAAATATTTGGGTCGGAACAGGTGGACAAGGTTTAGCGAAATTAAATCCTATTACGGAGGAGTTTACGCATTATAAAAAAGATAGACAAACTGTTTCGTCTTTGAGTAATGATGTTGTATATTCAATTTTAGAACTTCAAAATGGTTCCTTTTGGGTTGGTACCGGTGGTGCCGGTATTAACAAATTTGATAGGGTTAATAAATTTAAATCATACACTAAAAAAAGTCATGGGCTAACAAATGATATGGTGTTGGGTATGCTCGAAGATGATGATGGGAATATTTGGTTAAGTACGTATTTCGGTTTGTCGAAATTTAACCCGTTAACCGAAAAGTTTACCAATTTTAATGAATTAGATGGTTTGCCCGGAAATTCTTTTAATGAACGGGCGTGTTTTAAAGGAAATGACGGAACACTTTATTTTGGTGGACAAGAGGGGTTAACTTATTTTACTCCTGATGATATTATTCCAGATAAATATACTGCTCCTGTTGTAATTACTGATTTGAAAATATTTAATAAGTCGGTTGGCATTAATGAAAAAGTTCTTGGTAAAAAGGTTTTGTCTAAATCTATTGTGTATGAGGATGAAATAATTTTGTCGCATAAACATAATTTCTCACTTGAGTTTTCAACCTTGCACTATGCCGCTCCTTCAAAAAATATGTATAAGTACAGATTGCTAGGGTTTGAAGATAAGTGGACCTTTACAGATTCGAAAAGACGCTTCGCTACCTATACTAATTTATCGGGAAAAGATTATGTGTTTGAGGTAGTTGCTTCAAACAATGACGGTGAATGGAGTGATAAAGTAACGCGATTAAAAATCACTGTGATTCCACCTTTTTGGAAAACTACGTGGTTTTATTCTATTTTGCTAATAGTTATTGCTCTTGGAATAGTCTTGTATATTAAAATTCGTGAGCGTCAATTGATTGCAGAAAAGCGTAAGTTGGAACGTATGGTTGATGAACGAACGCAAGAAATTAATCAACAAAAAGAAGAATTGCAATTACAATCGGAATTGTTGGTTAAAAATAATGATGAACTTTCTCGTACAAACCGCTTGATTCAGGATAGTATTAGCTATGCAAAAAGGATTCAAGATGCTATGTTACCAACTCAACAGACTATTCAACAAAATCTTTTAGATTCTTTTGTTTTATTTAAACCGAAAGATATCGTCAGTGGTGATTTTTATTGGTTTGTTGAGCAAAATGGAGTGTATTATATTGCTGTCGCCGATTGTACTGGGCATGGTGTGCCGGGTGCATTTATGTCTATGATTGGCACAACCTTGTTGAATGAGATTTCAAATGAAAAATCGAATCAAAAACCTTCAGTTATTATTGAAAAACTAAATAAAGGTGTTATTACCGCTTTAAATCAAAATAAAGATGGTAATCCCGATTCGCAAGATGATGGTATGGATATTACTATTTGTGCTATTAATCCTTCTGAACAATCTATTCAAATATCGTGTGCAAATCATGTGGTCTTTGTAATGCATAAAGACTCTGTTGATTCTGTAGAAGGTGATATTTGTTCTGTTGGTGGGTTGTTTTCGGCAGAAGATAAAGGATATACAAACCATGAGTTTCGATACAAACCGGGAATGTGTGTGTATATGTTTTCTGACGGATATCAAGACCAATTTGGTGGAGCACGCAATAAAAAGTTTATGGCTGCTCGGTTTAAAGATTTGTTGTTCGAACATAAAGATTTACCAATGAATGAGCAAAAGGAAATTTTAGATAAAACCTTTGAAGATTGGAGAGGAACTCACCGACAAATTGATGATGTTGTTGTATTTGGTGTTAAGTTATAATTCGTTTACCTGCATACTATGCGTTTTCTTTTTTCGCTTTTTTTGAGTTCTTTTTTTTCGCTTTTTTCTTTTGCTCAAGGTCATTCTTTTAATACAAATTACACATCTATTTTTGGTCCATTCATTTCTTTCGATAAGCCGTCACAAGATAGTATAGAGAATTATATAAACACAACTCAAGCATATGTGTTTGCGTATCCGATTGCGGTTTCTATGCCCTATACGGAATATGCTCAACAGATTAAATATGATAGTGTGTTTATATATAATATGCAAATTTCAGCTGCACAAGCTCGCTCTTTAAATATTATTTTTTCCGATTTTTTTTTACCTGAGGGTGCTACTGTCTCTGTTTTTTCTCGAGATTCATCAGATTTCTTTGGGCCATATACTTCCGAGTTTAATAATCCGAGTAATGTACTGGCTACGCCAATTGTTAATGATAGTGTGTTGTATATATCTTGTATTGTTCCGGTTTCTCAGATTGATTCGTTGCAATTACATATATCACAAATATCGTATGGTTTTCGTGATTTTTCCGGACAATTAAAATCGAGAGAGGCTATTAAAGACGATGCCGGATGGTGTAATGTGAATATTAATTGTAGTGAAGGTGCAAGTTGGCAAAAAGAAAAACGGGCAGTTACTCGCATGATTATTACAGGAACAAAAGCATGTACCGGAAGTTTGCTTAACAATACCTTGCAAGATAAAACGCCGTATGTGATAACCGCAAACCATTGTGTTTCCAAAGAGTCTGAAGCGAATACAAGCGTGTTTTATTTTGGGTATGAATTCCCCCAATGTGATAACACGGGCGGAATTAATACAAGTAAAGTTGTGTCAGGTGCTCATTTTAGAGCAACACATCCTGATGATAAAATTGACTTTAGTTTAGTAGAAATGTATAACCCTCCACCTGATTCGTTTGAACCGTATTATCTTGGTTGGGATGTTACCGATGAGGCATCAAATGGTTCTGTTGCTATTCATCACCCGAGAGGAGATGCAATGAAAATCAGTATTGATAACCAATATTCAAACACTGCTTCTTTTTATACCTATAAACTGAACACTCACTGGCAGATTGCAGATTGGGAAATTGGTACAACTGAAGCGGGTTCTTCGGGCTGTCCATTATTTACAAGTGACCATAAAGTATATGGTACTCTTTCTGGGGGCGAAGCTTCATGTGATGACCCTATTAATGATTATTTTTCTAAATTATCATCTGCTTATTATAGTGCTGGCGATTCGAGCACACAGCTTCAGTATTGGCTCGATCCAGCTAATTATGGAGCAGAGACATGTCCCGGATTCGATCCGATTAATCTTTTTCCGGGCAGTCTTTCTCATATTTCTCCCTCGGATTCTGTTACTGTATGGAATTTTGGTAATCAAGCCGATGGTTTGTTTGGTGGGTCAAATGAAATAGGTTGGTCAGTTGCCGCTGAAGAGTTTTTATATAATACCGAAAAATTTATTGTAGCCATTACATATGCGATTGATATACTTCCCTGTGCCGATATCTCCAATGTTGAATTGTGTGTGTGGACAGGTGGGTTACAGCCCGATTCCTTAGTGTATTCTTCCCAATTATCTGATGTAATGCTTATTGATTCTTCTTTTGTGTTTCTTTTGCCTGATGAGCCAATTGAGACAACCGGTAATTTTTGGGTCGGATATCGTTTTTTTGAAAATGCCCCCTGTATGTCTTTTTTGTTGGCTCAGAATAGAACGGTAACTTCACATTCCTTATTATTAGAATATGGTAGTCCATGGATGTATGCTTCCGATATTTCTGCGAACACTTCTCTAGCCCTCGAGGTTAATGTCACAAGTCAGCCCGACACATTATCATACCCTTTGTTTTTTCAATACCCACATTTTTCTGATAGAATTTCTTTTCGTCCCGAAGAATTTTATAGTATCGAATTATTTGGTCATGATTCGGTAAAAGGTATTTTTGACACTACCGAATTTGTACATGTTTCTACCAAAGAGAATGTTCCTGATTGGGGGAAAGCCGATTTTTTAAATGCTTCATGTATATCGAATGAATATAGTATCAAGAGGACGGCATATATTAGAGGACTTAAGTTTGCTATTAAAAATAATGGCAGTCCTAATTCCTATTTTCGTTATGCGGTGTGGGATTCCAAAAATATTCTTTTGTCGTATGATTCAATTCTATGTTCTCGTTTGAGTGAAGATTATTTTAATCAAGTTCATTTTTCTGCTCCTGTTTTTGTTCAAGATACGTTCTATGCCGGAATGTGTTATGATAATTTAGACACTTCGTCTGTTTCATTATATCAGTATTACGACAATGATTTTTTTGTTGATGCATATTATTCCTCAGATTCAATATGGCTTTCATATTCTGATTTTGATATTCCCTACAATTTTGGTATTCAACCCATAAGCTGTTTTTCTGAATATCATTTTAATTCTGATAAAGATTCTGTATTGAAATATGTATTACCTACGTATGCTAATTATGAATTTATTTCTAAAAATGATTGGATTATATTTCCTTCATTTTGTAAAAATGAATGTTATATACAATGGAAACATGCATTTTATGAAACGGCAGAAATGATGTTGTTCAATAATATGGGTGTTTGTGTACGACAACAAAATATTTATTTTAAAAATGGATCTTATCCTATAGATGTGAGCGATTTACCTCCGGGAGTATATATTGTTCAACTTAAGGTTAATGATGATGTGTCAAGACAAAAAATTATTGTGTATTGGTAATCTTATATTTAATTTTTTGTGAAATGGAGTTTGTTTTCACATAAATTATAACATATTCTGATTCGCTATAATTTATATGTAAGATTATTTCCATAGGAATATTTGGAAAAATTATTGTCGATTTTTGATTGATAATTTGTCCGTTTGTTCTAATTATTGCAATATATACTTCATCAGGGTCTGCTGATTCAATTATACATTTTATTTCTGAACTTGAAATTTTAGAAAAAGAAATGTGTGCTCGAGGTTTCAGTTGAACTTCAGTAACTGCTGAGTATGTGTGGTTTGAATTGTAATCTGTTTGTTTGAGTCTATAATATGAAAGCCCGGATAGTGGAGTGGTGTCAATAAACGAATATGAAGTTGGTGAATTTGAATTTCCTGCGCCCAATATCGTTTTGAGCGATGTAAATGTTACACCATCTTGCGAGCGTTCAATAGTGAAAAAGGCATTATTAATTTCGCTTGCAGTTTCCCATGAAATAAGCACCTGGTTATCAGCTGTGTGAGCATTAAAAGAGAGTAGTGTTATTGGTAAAAATATATCTTCTATAAGAATTGAAGATAAGATTGAGCCGAATGTCCAATACTCATTGTTTGATGCATTTGCATTATCAAATTGTACCCAATTGTTAATTGTGTCAACTGTCCATCCGGTAGTTGGTGTTGTCCAGTCTGTAACGCCGTCTGTATTTGCCAGTGTAAGAGCTCCAAGTAAGTTGGCATTTGAAATGTTTGGAAAATCAGAAAGTTCATAATAAATTCTTCGTTGAGTGTTAGCCCCGCTTATTACTTCGTGTCGCCAATAGTAGAGTTGAGAAATTCCCCCAGGAAGTTTCGAATAATCAACATTGTTGTTATTAACAGGGGTGTTTTTTATAAATTCAATTTCATAAATATTGTCGCCATTGCCATTTTGTAAACCGATACCAAATGGTCGACAGATATCGTCATCACCTACCGGGTAAACGTAAATTCCTGATGTTTTGGGAATATTTCTTTGTACTATTCCATCAATAAATGACGAGTCGGAACAAAGTATATTTTGTTTGATACTTTTACTGTTTAAATAGAGAATGCTCGAATTTGACAATTCTATTATACCCTTAGAAAGAATAAGAACAATGCTGTCATTCGGCACATTGTCGTCTAAATCAAGATTGTGAGGACATGTTGCACCAGCTATTCGATTTATGGATATTTTTTGTATTCTTTGAATACCTTTTGGAAATGTGAAGTTTAAAGCATTTCCCTTATCTTCAATACTTAGTTGTGACGATGCAGTTGAGATGATGCTGTCTGAATAGGCACCCGAAATGTTGCCGTATATAGAAAAACTATAGTCGAGAATTTGTAATTTACCATTTGTCATAATAATATCTTCTACCGAGGCATTTGCAGAAAGGCTAATTTCATGTCCCGAAATAATTTCGATATCATCGGTTGAGCTCGGCACTATTCCACCAACCCATGTGCCCGAATTATTCCAATTTCCTGATGTATTGCTTTGTATTTGAGATATCCCAAACGACCAAATAAATAGAAACAATATGGTAGGTATTATTCTCATAACTTATTACAGCATTAGTATTTTTTTGTGTATTATTTCATTATCTGTTTGTATTGTAATAAAGAGTAAGCCCTTTTCTTTAACATGTATAGAGTAGTCAGTATTAAATTGAGGTTTGATTTTCGTTTGAGAAAGGCAATTCCCATGATTATTATATACCCTAATTGTTGTTGTGGGTGTGTCATAATAATTAAATGAGCACATTATTTCATTTTTTAATGGTTTAATGGTTACCGATTTTTTTATATTTTCAAATGTGTCTAAAGAGATAGCAATAACCTGAGAATATGAAAATGCGCCATCAAAATCAACTTGTTTGAGTCGATAATATATATTGTTTTGACTAAATGTATGGTCATAGAAGGTGTAGGAATTGATTTCAAATGATGTGCCGTTACTGTTTTGACTATTAATAGACACAAAGTGGATTCCGTCATAGGAACGTTCAAGATGAAATTTATGATTGTTTACTTCTTCTTTTGTTTCCCAAGCTATGTATATCTCTGATTCATTTTTTGTTGCCGTAAATGATAATAAGGTAATTGGTAAATCAATGTTTTCATACGAAACGTTTCCTAAAATAGAACCAAGAGTCCAGTATGTGCTATTTGATGCATTGGCATTATCAAATTCAATCCATTTGTAAGAGTCATTTACACTCCATCCTGTTGTTGCTTTGTCCCATTTTTTTGAACCGTCTGTGTTTGCTATAGTCATTGAGGAAAGGCGTTGTGATGCGTTTATACCGGGAAAATCTTCTTCTTCGTAATAGAGTCTTCTTTGCGGATTTGCTCCGGTAATAACAGTGTGTTCCCAATAAAAATATTGAATTATTCCTCCAGGTAATTTACTGTAGTCTACATTGTTACTGTTTATGGGGATATCGTAAATAAATCGAACTTGACTAATATTGTTATTATTCCCGTTTTGAACACCAACTCCAAATGGACGTGCTATTCCTTTATTTCCTACAGGAAAAACATATATTCCTGAATTTTTTTCAATATTACGTTGCACATAGCCATCTACATGCGAGGAGTCTGAATAGGCAATATCTATTTCGATATTTTTACTGTTCAAAAAAAGTATACTGTTGTTTTTCATATAAAGAACGCCATCTGTGAGAACAAGCACCTTCCCGTCTGATGGTACGGCATCATCTAAATCTATGTCATGATATGACTCGGCACCGGCTTTTCTATTAAGGGTAAGTTTTTTTAGTTTTTGGATATTATCCGGAAAAGTGAATATGTCTGATTGTGAAGAATGTTCTGATATTTGAATATAAGTTGACGGATTCGAGAAAACATTGTTGCGGTCAGTTCCTGTAATGTTTCCGTAGAGTGTAAGGCTGTGTGGTCCCAGATTAAGAGAGCCGTTTTCGATTATAATATCTGTTATTGACATGTCTGAAGAAAGAGTTATTGAATGTCCCGATTGAATAATTGCAGTATCATATTGCCCCGGAATTATACCATTTTCCCAGGTATTTGTATTATTCCAATTGCCCGATGAAACACTCTGAATTGAGCCGAAACTATTGGAAATAATAAAAAATAGATATATAATAACACATACTCTCATACTTATTTGTACGAAATTGATTGTATGAGAGTTGCGTATTGTTTTTTTTTGTGCTTAGGAAAGTGTGAGCCCGTAAATTATTCATCGCAACAAAAATATGTATAAGCTATGTTTTTTTAATCTTTACCGAAGGTATGCGAATAAAAAATGTTGTGCCTTTATTTTCAGTTGATTCAAACCATATTTCTCCTTTAATGTTTTCAATAATCTTTTTGCAAATAGCAAGTCCCAAACCACTACCAGTCGATTTTGTCGTAAAGTTTGGCGAGAATAATTTGTCTTTGATTTCATTAGATATCCCTTTTCCATTATCGGTTATTTCAATAAAAATTTCAGAAGCATGAGGTTTTTTTATAGAGACTCGTATGTTTCCGCTTTTATCCGGTGGTATTGATTGAATAGCATTCTTAAGAATATTATTGAATACTCTCACAATTTTATCTTTATCAGTATATAAAAATATTTTTTCGTCGGGAATATCTGTTTGAATCGTAATATTTTTTTCCTCTTTAAAAAGAGTAACGGTATTGAGCAATAAGTTTGTCAATTCAATATCCTCAGGTTTTCCTTCTGATATTCTGGCAAAATCGGAAAATGAGTTTGCCGTTTCTGCTAATGTTTCAATTTGTTCAATAATGCTGTTTGATATTACTTTGAGTCTTTTTTCAAATTCAGGATCCTTTTGTTCCCAAGCTTTATGTAATAATTGAATATTTAACTTCATGGGGGTTAATGGATTCTTTATTTCATGAGCAATCTGTTTTGCCATTTCGTGCCATGCTCCTTCACGTTCTGTTTCTGCCAGTTTTTGGGCACTCGATTCTAACTGGTCTATCATAGAATTGTAGTTTTCAATTAAATCTCCAATTTCATCAGATGTTTTCCATGAAATTTTTTCATTTCGGTTTCCAATTTTTACCAGCTTCATCTTGTCTCGTAAAATTTGAAGCGGATAGGTGATTTTGTTCGAAAGAAATGCTGCCAAAACAGTAGAGAGCATTATGAGAATCACAAAAATATTTAATATTGCAACAATCAACGAACTAATTTGTTGAGTTAACTCAGCTTGTTTTGAGAAGTATGGTAGGTTGATATACCCGACTATTGAATTATCTGCATTGGTAATACTTGCATAAGCCGACGTGTATTGAAGTCCCTCGATAGATTCTTTGTGAAGAAACTCTTGTTTTTTTAATATTGCTAAATGATAAAATGCTTCTGAGTTTATTTTTTTACTTGTTAGTTTATAGGTGAATATTTCCGGTCTTGAAGAGGCTATTAAATAACCGTTCGTGTTATAAATGTTTATATCGGTAAAGTATGTATTTGCAAAGCGTAAAAGTTTTGTGCTCAGTAAATTTTGAATTGTATAAATGTTGTTAACGGTGCTAATATCATCGGATAATTCAATAATAATTGATTGCATTTTTTCTTTTACGTGTTTCTTTTGTGCTTCGGAATATTGATGTATGTTTAAGATAACCAAGCTTATACCTGTTAGTAATAATGAGGCGAAGACAATAGAAAAGAGTGATAATTTAATTTTATCGGTAAACGTTTTAAACGAAATGATGTGTTTTAGCGATTTGCTTTTGTTGAGGTCGTATACTAACAGTAACAAGAAAAAGAAAATAAACACATATGAAAACGAAACTAAATGATTGAAAAAGTTTGCTTGGGTATTACTGATTATTATACAAGTATTCTTGTTTGCTCGGTATATAATATGTTCAATATTATTTTCGGTAATTATTTTGTATGAATGTAATGCGGGTAAGTTTTGAATTTCAAGAGAGTAGGGGAAGTCGCCTTTTTGACTTACAAGTTTAGTGTTTACATATTTTGCATATGAATATTCAAAAAGTTCTTCACGTACTAAATTTTCTTCAAGTAATAATTCCGGGTATCCCAGTTCTTGTGATATTCGTTTAGAATTTAATTCTATATATAGTTTGGTTGTTGTGCCATTTTTCCAATTATACGTTAATGAGTCAAAATAACTGATGCTTCCGTTTTGATTATTAAGAAAATAATAATCGTTGTTTGATAATTTTATCCCGTATTTTGAAATTATATTTGAAAAATATAATTCGCAATTTTTGAGTTTATTGGGCTGTGCAAACAATTGTGATGTTCCGCAAACGGTACTTTCTAAGCTGTATCTGTTAAGAAATCCACTATAATATTTTTGTTGTAAATAAGTGTTGATTTTAGCATCTTGAATTTCTTTCTGTTGAAGCATGGTTTGCAGTTCAGAATCTTTTTTCATGTTTAATTTAATGTCTCGCAACAAAATTTCTGCAACCGGATCCTGTTCATTGGTAAGGTTTACTGCAAGTAGTTTTTTTATTTCTGTTTGCTTAATATGAATATGCTCGTGTAAGTATATTTGTAAAAAAAGCGCTACAATAAAAAGCAGAGAAAACCGAAAGGTTTTTGTGAAAAATAATTTATTTGAGTTTGCTTTGTATATGAAAATTCCATGTATAATTAATTGGAATATAATGAAATAAAATGGATTTTTCACAAAGCCAAAATAATATAATATGATTGAAAAAAGTATTGTTGTTGCTGGTATTAGAAGGTATTTTTTTAGGTCAATTTTTGTTGAAAATACGTTATAACCAGCAAAAAGTATTAAAAAATATGAGAACATCATGATGCCAATAATTGCATAGGCAATATAACTTAAAAAGGAGGTGTTGAGTAATTTATACAATTCCAGGTTTATTGTAGAGTCATATACTATTGATTCACAAATGTTTATTGTTAAAGAAAAAAGAGCAACGCTTATAAGGGAAAAAACAATAAGACTTGTGTAAATTGAAATAGATTTAGTTGGTTTCCAGTCTCGAATGCGAAGTTGAATCTGGTGAATGAAGTATAAAAAGAACAGGAGGTTAATGAGTAAATCACCAAGTGATGGGGTGTAATCTGAGGCTGCATAAAAGTCCGAACTAAATAAGTCGGTTGTGTAACAAACATAAGGAATTTGGTTTTCTAGCATCCAGTAGCGGATAATTATTAGAAGAGCAAAAAACAAATAATTAATGATATCACGAAGCAATCTTTTTTTGATTTTTATTAAAAAAAGATGCATGAAAATGAGTAAGAAAATGATACCTATTAAGTATAACATTATAGAAAGGTAGCGTTGAAGTGTATTGTCGGCACGTCCGTGATTTTTGGAAAGCCCCAATAAAAAGCTACCATCTTGTAGATATATGTTATAAGAATTTTCTGTAGGAGTTGTTGATATTCTAATACTTCTATTTATACTAAAATCAGAATGAAACTTGTTTGTAATATATTTGTTTTCAAATGGATATTCTGTTTTTATTTCTGATAAAATAAAGATTTCAACACTGTCTTTTTTCTGAAATGAATTGAGATACCAAATATTATTTAAAAATAGGATTGAGTATTTTTGTGGATGGGAAACAATAGAATCAGGCACAATAATTTTATTGTTATTCCAGTAAGTGAGAGAGTCTTTTGTGTATACAAAGAAACTGATTTTTTGATTGTTAATCAATCGTTTGTTTTCTTGATATATTTTTTTGTATGCCTCGAAATCGTTGTTTTTAACTGAAAAAACTTGTTTTGATATATCTTCGGCATATTGTTCTTTTGCATGAATTATTTTTTGAAATAAGTCAGCATGCTGTTTGTTGAAATGCTGATTAAAGTAATTGGTTTCTACCAACATGGCAGAAAATAATAAAATCCCTGCTAAAAGGAGAAATTTGTATCGTTCGATATATGTATGTAATTTCAAAATAATAGTCGTTTCAAATTTGAATAATCAAAAATAATAAAATTATTCATGATGATAGGGCATGTTATGAATAATTGAGAATGCACGGTACAATTGTTCATTCAAAAATAATCGAATCATTTGATGAGAAAAGGTCATTTTAGATATTGCCATTTTCTGAAAATTTTGTGCATATATTTCATCAGAAAACCCGTAAGGTCCACCAATCACAAAGCAAAGTTCTTTTGTTGCAATTTGTTCGTGTTTGTGTATCAATTGCGAAAATTCTTGTGAACGATACTCTTTACCTCTTTCGTCTAATAAAACAACGTATGCTTGATTTGCTATTTTTTGTAATATAAGAGCTCCTTCTTTCTTTTTTTGCTCGGCAATAGAAAGTTTTTTTGAGCGGCTGACGTCCGGAATTTCTATCCAAGAAAATGTGCTAAATCGTGATAGGCGTTCAGAATATTTTTGAATTCCGTACCGAAGATATTCTTCGTCTGTTTTGCCAATCATAATGCACGTTATTTTCATGTAAATGAGGTGTTATAAGTTGATAAATTTATCGGCATCATAATTTTTTAGTGGATTATTTGTGTTTTTTTGTCCCTCTTTTTGTTGGAACGAAATAGATAATTGAAGAATTTGAGTATCCGGAAATCGTGAAAAATCACCAAATTTGCCTTTGTATGATGTATTAAGAAAATTCGATACATAATATTGTAATTGTAGGTGAAATCCTTTTGAAAATTGATATCCGACAATTGCAGAAGGAACAAATCTTTCTGTAGCCCTACTAAACCATTGACTATCGATTATTTTTTTATTGTTAATTTTTTGTTTCTGTCGGTAGTGAAACGAAAAATCGTACCCTCCACCAATATAGAGAAATGAAAATTTTCGCAGATTACCAATTTTTATGGCAGCATATGTTTCTGCCATATATGAACGTCTTATTATATAGTCGTATCTAATATTATCAAGCAGTTCATTCTTTGTTTTCATGCCAATATTTTTTAAGGCAAATCCCTGCAATAATCCAAAGTGTTTCGAAAAATCTATATGAGTGTTAAAAGAGGTGTTGAAAAAAATGCTCGTCCTCATTGCCATCTCATATTCATAATCCTCCGAATAATTAGGGATATATTGGAAGATAATGTCGTATGAAGTGGTAAAATACACCTGTTTTAACGAATCTTTTTCGCCATCTATCTGTTGTTGTAAACCAGAAATTTGACTGTATGTTTGTGTGGCGAATATACTGAGTATACTAAGGATTATTAGTGATTTTTTCATTGTTCTGTGATATTTATATATGTGCCATATGAAGAATTGGGACGTTGTATTCCAATAATTTCGCATAAGGTTGGAATAATACTCGTTGTTGAAAGTGTTGTGTGAATTTTTTGTGCTTGTATATTCCAGCCATACCATAATAATGGAACGTGTGTCGTTTCGGTATATGTTGATGAATGTTGTGCTACTTTATTAACTGTTTGTTCGCTCCAACCCGGCATAAGTTCGATAAAAATATCTCCCGAGCGTTTTTGATTGTAGCTATTGCTCATTCGTTGTTTTATGTTGTCGTTGAATCCATGATTATTCATAGCTTCTGCTGTTAAAACCGTGTGTATACCTGCCAGTTTTTGTAAAAACAGGGCGGATTCTTCTTGAATAGAGCGAAGAGAAATGTTATGATTTTCTATTCTATCTCTGTTCAAGTAAATCTGGTTTGAACGATAATATTCTATCCACGGTCCTTTTCCGTATTTAGTTTCTAAATATTTTTCAAGAATATATGTTGCTTCTATTAATTTGAATTCTCGTCCTTCGTTTTTTGTTTGTTTTAAATATTCTGTTGGTGCTTCCACCCCTGAGGTTGATGTGACTACCAGAATGAAATTTTCTTTGCCAATTTGTGATTCTAAAAATCTAATAAGAAAATTAATTTCATCGTCTAAATGAATCATACAATCCTGTACTTCTTTTGAAAGAGATCCGAATTTATGAGTAATCTCTGCAAGGGCAGTAAATGAAATGGTTAATAGATCTGTTTGGGAGTCTTGACCGAGTTTTTCCCGGTGAATAAGGTTAAGTGCTAAGTCTTTTGTGAAAGTGTTGCCAAATGGCGTTTGTGTGAGAATAGTGTATGGACTAAATGTGTTTTGAAGGGCAGAAAGTTTATATGGAAATGTATTTTGTCCTGCAAAACCAATTTCAAAAGCGGTATTGTCGGGAAGAGATTGGGTGTATTTCGCAATTGGATATTTGCTTGTCCATGTTTTTGAGAGATAGGTATCGCCTAATTTCTTCTTATTGAATGCAACGAGCCATTGTGGTAGCTTGTTATCGAAATAAGAACTTGTAACCCAGTTTCCTTGTTTATCATCTAACCAAAACACACCGTCCGACATCCTACCGCCCATAAGCACAGCCGATTCGGGAGTTAAACCAACACTAAAAGTTTTAGCATGTCCTTTGCTGCTTAGTTCTAATTCGTCGGTAAAAGTGGTAAGTAAGTTCTTTTTTGGACATACTTGAAATAGTTTTTTATTGACACAGCCTACGCAGTTGTATGCATAATCGAGAATTGCAAATTCTTCTTTTTTAAGAATTCTGTTGTACCACACATTCCCAATTATTCCATGTTCTGCCGGAGTACTACCTGTAACAATGCTTGTGTATGCTGAAGTGGGATTTGCGTATGCAAAAGGAATATGCACATTGGTACAGCTTGTCCCGTTTTTTATTATTTTTTTAAATCCAAAATCACTAAAATGTGGATAAAAACGTGAAATGTATTCGTATTTCATATTTTCTACCACAACCATCACTATGAGTTTTGGCTTCTTCGGAATTGTTTGAGAAAAAAGAGAATGAGCTGATAAGCTGAACAATAAAATGAAACTAAAAATAATTCTCATTAACTTTGTTTTAAATAGCTTTAAGACTCATATCTAAACTTGTAATTTGATGAGTTAACGCTCCAACGGAAATAAAGTCAACTCCCGCTTCGGCATATGCACGAATACTTTCCTTTGTAATACCGCCCGATGATTCCGTTTCGCATGCACCATTAATATGTTTTACGGCTTCTCGAGTTTCTTCGGGAGTGAAATTGTCAATTAAAATACGGTGTACGTCAAATTTGAGAATTTCATCAATTTCATCAAAATTCCGTGCTTCAACTTCTATTTTTAGGTCTTTGTTGATTGTGCGTAAATATTTTTGTGTCTTTTCTATTGCTTGGGTAACACCGCCTGCATAGTCTATATGATTGTCTTTTATCAGAATCATGTCATATAATCCTATTCGGTGATTATACCCGCCACCGGTACGAACTGCATATTTTTCTAGTAATCGCATGCCCGGAGTTGTTTTTCGGGTGTCAAGAATTTTTGTATCTGTCCCCTCGAGTAGGTCAACATACATTTTGGTAGTTGTTGCAATCCCACTTAAGCGTTGCATGAAGTTTAAAATAAGACGTTCGGTTTGAAGAATCGATTGGGTTTTTCCTCTTACGGTAAAAGCAATATCTCCCGGTTTTATGATTGTCCCATCTGTAAGCAATATGTCTATGTGTAAAGTTTTATCAAAATGTGCGAAAATTTTTTCTGCAAGTTCAACCCCGCATAATACACCGGCTTGTTTAATACGTAGTTGTGCTGAGCCCTCTGTGTTTTTGGGAATGCACGAAAGTGTTGTGTGATCTCCGTCTCCAATATCTTCTGCAAATGCAATTGCAATAAGATTATCAATCAATGAATTATTAATCATGTTCTATTCTCAGTTTTTGAATGTGAATTTTTGAGTTTGTTTGTTTTGTGAGGTAATAAATTCGAAATGTTTTTGATGCTGTTTTGTAGGTGCCAATGTAAAACTTTGCCTGTGAATTACCACCTTCATGTTGAAGTTCAAATGTTCCGGAAGAGTTCTCAGCAAAAAACTTTTTTAAAATTACCTGAGCTTGGGCTTTACTGTAAATGCCTTCATTGGATAAAACTGTTAAATCAATATGGCTGTCAAAGAATGATGATAGCATTTCGACATTGCCGCTCTCTAAAGCTGAATTGATTTGTTTATTTGTTTGTGCAAATAGCGTTGTATTTACAATAACAAAAAGTATACACGTGGAAATTTTTTTCATGTTATTACATTTTTGTTTTGTAAAAATACAAATTTTAAGCCACATTACAAATAATTATCCTTTTTGAATTTAAAAAGGTGTAATTTTCTGTAAATGTGATTATTAATAATCTAATTCTTTTGTCTTGCCACTGAATACAGTATAGGCAAATATTGTGTATCCCAGTAACAATGGTATACCGAAAGAACTCATGATAAGCATTATTTTAAGTGTTTTTTCTGAGGATGCTGCATTGTAAACTGTAATAAACGATTCTTCGGAACCTGTGCTCGGTAAAAGTACCGGATATAATTCTATAGTTGCAGTGATTATAATACTCACAATAAACAATGAAGATAAGAGAAACGCACCGGTATATTTTTGTCTGTTTATCAAGTAAAAGATGCTTATAAAAGATGCATAAGCAATACCCGGAATTAACCATAAAATAGGGTTTTCTATGTATGTTTCGGTAAGGTGAGGAAAAGATGAAAAAGTGTATGTTGTAAGAAGCATTACCGAAAGAAAACATAGGGCAAATGCTGTTTTAATTCTTTTTTTGAAAAATTGGTGCATGTCGCCTTCGGTTTTTATAAGCATAAATAAACCTCCGTGTATTATGCAAACAGCAAGGGCAGTTAAACCAACTATTAAACTATATGGTGTAAGAAAATCGAGTAGAGCATTTCCTTGATATATATAATTATTGTCAAGTTCTATGCCTTGAACAATGTTTCCAAGAACAACGCCCAAAAGTAATGGTATTAGTGCACTTGATATTCCAAAAAAAATGTCCCATATTTTTTTCCACCATTTCATTGGTTCTTTCCCTCTAAATTCTATGGAAGCAGCTCGAAAAATAATGACGAATAAAAAAAGCATAAAAGGAATATAGAGTGCCGAAAAAAAGCTTGCGTACATAAGTGGAAACCCGGCAAATAATGCCCCACCACCTATTACTAACCATACTTCATTTCCATCCCAAATAGGACCAATTGCATTGAATGAAGTTTGTTTGTGCTCTTCTTTACGTAAAAGCAAATGCCAAATGCCCGCACCAAAATCTAATCCGTCTAAGACTATATATCCTATAAAGACCAGAGTAATAACCATAAACCAGAGTGTCGGATAATCAATCCCTAAAAATGTTTCCATATTTTTTGTGATCTTATGACATGTAATAATTACTGCAATTCAGGACCTTTTTTTATTTTTTTGTGCAATAAATAAATAAATAAAAAGAATAATATACTATAAATAAAGGTAAACATAATAAAAGAAAACAGAATTTGATGTTCGTTTACGGATGGTGAAATAGCATCGGCTGTTCGTAGTAAGCCATACACAACCCAAGGTTGACGCCCCATTTCAGCTGCTATCCATCCCAGTTGATTGGCAAGTTGTGGAAGTATTACCGAAAATACAAAAATCCACAAAATCCATCGTGTGTCGAATAATTTCTTTTTCCACCATAAGAACATTCCGTAGAGTGTAATTCCTATAAAGAAAAGCCCTAAAGTAACCATTAAGTGATAGGATTGAAATACGGCATTGACTTGTGAGGGTCTGTCTTCTTTTTCGAAAGCATTGAGACCGGTAACCGGTGTTGTGAAATCATAATCAATTAAAAAAGATAGTCCACCCGGAATTTTCATGCCACTCACTTTTTGTTTTTCATCGTTTACCCAGCCCAATAAATATAAATCAGCAGGAGCAAGTGTGTCGTAATGACCTTCGAATGCTGCGAGTTTAGCAGGTTGGTGTTCCGCAACAATGTTTGCTGAACTGTGTCCTGATACTAATTGTGATAACGAAAAAACAGTAGCTATAATCAATCCAATTGGTAATGCTTTTTTTGAGAGTGATACATGCCTTCCTTTTAACAAATAATATGCATGCACACTCATGACCATAAATGCACCTGCTAAAAAGCATCCAATCCATACATGAATTATTCGGTCAACACTTGAGGGGTTAAAAACCATAGCCCAAAAATCTGTTATTTCTGCTCGTGCCGAAATTCCTTCGCCAATTACATGATATCCTGCCGGTGTTTGTTGCCAGCTGTTTGCCACGACAATCCATACCGCAGAAAACATAGAGCCGAGAAAAACGCCGATGGTACTTACAAAATGTAACCATGGCTTAATGCGATTCCATCCGAAAAGCAATATACCTAAGAAGGTGCTTTCTATTGCAAACGCAAACATACCTTCAGCTGCAAGCGGACTGCCAAAAACATCACCAACAAAACGTGAATAAGCTGACCAATTGGTGCCAAATTGGAATTCCATTACAATTCCTGTTGATACCCCTAATGCAAAAGTTATCGCAAATATTCGTGTCCAGAAACGTACTAATGTTTCATATTCTTTATTTTTTGTTTTTAAAAAAAGCCCCTCAAGTATTACCATAACTAAACCAATACCAATACTAAGCGGTGGAAAAATGTAATGAAAACCTACAGTCACGGCAAATTGTATTCGAGCTAAAATTTCAGCATCCATAGTATTGTTATTTTAAAAGGTTACCCGGATATATTTCTAATGCTTTTTTTAAACATTCAACTGCAAGTGCTAATTTTTCTTTGTTAAGAACATATGCTAAGCGAACTTGTCGTTCACCTAATTTTTTTCCGGTATAAAATCCGTTTCCCGGAGCTAACATCACGGTAGTACCTTTATATTCAAATTCTTCGAGGAGCCATTGGCAAAATTTCTCGGCATTGTCTACGGGTAATTCTACAATTGAATAAAAGGCACCCTTTGGTATAGGCGAATACACACCTTTTATGGTGTTTAATTCATGAATAACAAAATCACGTCTGCTTTTGTATTCTTCAAATGCTTTGTCTAAATATTCTTGTGGTGTTTTGAGTAATGCTTCTGCAACAATTTGCCCAAGAGATGGCGGACTGAGCCGTGCTTGAGCAAATTTTAAGGATGTTGAAATTACTTCTTTGTTGCGAGAAATAAGAGCACCAATTCGTATTCCACACACATTGTATCGTTTCGAAAATGAGTCAACAAGAATCACATTATCTTCGATTCCCGATAAATTCATTACCGAGTAATGATCGTTGTCGTAACAGAATTCTCTATACACTTCATCACAAATGAGGAATAAGTCGTTTTCTAACACAATGTCCCGAATTCGTTCCAGTTCATGCCGACTATACACATACCCGGTCGGATTGTTCGGATTGCAGAGCATAATTGCTTTTGTGCGGGGAGTAAGAACTTTTTCGAATTCTTCTATTTCGGGCAGCGCAAATCCGTTTTCAATTGTTGAACGAACCGGAATCATACGTGCACCTGTCTCTGTTGTAAAACCGTAATAGTTCGAATAAAACGGTTCGGGCACTATTACTTCGTCGCCATAATTCAGAATGCTGTAATAGGCAAAACAGATAGCTTCGGAACCACCGGTTGTAATGAGTATGTCCTTATGTGAAATGTCAATATCATTTGTTTTATAATATTCTACTAACTCTTTTCGTAAAGATAAATTTCCTGCTGAATTAGAATATGAAATGTAGGGGTCCGAAAAGTTTTTTATCGAATCGATTGCATGTTTCGGCGTCGTAATATCGGGTTGTCCAATATTGAGGTGTAATACGTCTATTCCACGTTGTTTAGCTTCTTCAGCATACTGAGCTAATTTTCGGATAGGTGAGGCCGGCATTCGGAAGCCTCTGTCAGATATTCTAGGCATACAATAAATAATTATTCAATAATAAATTTATTTTTATTTGTTGTTACAATCCCCTGTATTGTTAATACTATGGGAGAGTTTTGAGCATTTGAAAAAACGGTAATTCCTCGCGAAAATTTACCGCTTCGGCGAGTGTTGTATGAAACGGAAATGTGAGCAGTATCTCCAACCGCAAGAGGTTCTTTTGTCCAGTATGGAATTGTGCAACCACACGAACTTGTTACTTCTGTAATTTGTAGTGGAACGTTGCTGGTGTTGGTATATTGAAAAATGCATTCTGCTTTTTGAGCAAAAACAATAGTGTCGAAATTAAAATTGGTATACTCAAAACTCATTTCTGCTGTATTATTGTTGTTATCCGAATTTTCTTGGCTGAATGCAAATAGAGTAAAAGACACAAAACATATGAAAAGAAAAAAACACTTCATCATCGTACAATCGTATTAATTTGTTCTTACAAAATTACATAAATAATTGATTAAAGAATGATATTCATATCAAAAATCAGTCGAGCGATAGAAAAATAAATAAGACCACCAATAACGTCATTTAGGGTTGTAATAAAAGGACCTGTTGCGATTGCTGGGTCAATTTTCATTTTGTGAAGTATAAGTGGAATGAGGGTGCCAAATGCTGAGGCGAAAATTATGATAGAGAATAATGCGATACTCACGGAAAGGGTGAGTGCCAAATGTTGCCCGACTAATAAATTATATCCGAATAATGCAGAAGCACAAACAGCTCCAATTAATAAACCGCCAAGCAATTCTTTTAATGTTCTATGTGCTATTGATTCGAATTTTAATGAACCATTTGCAATACTCTGTACAATTATTGAGGAAGATTGTACCCCCACATTTCCTCCCATAGCTACAATTAAAGGAAGAAAAAGTGCTAAACCGGTGAATTTTTGAATATCTCCTTCAAAAAAACCAATTACATGCGAGGCAAGAACACCTCCTATAAGCCCAATAAATAACCAGGGCAATCGGGCTTTCGATTGGCGGAAAATAGTATCGTTTGCTTCAATATCTTGCGTAATACCCGATACTAACTGGTAATCTTTGTCAGATTCTTCACGTACCACATCAATAATGTCATCCAGAGTGATTCGTCCTTTTAAGTGGTTGAAACTGTCTACTACCGGCAAAACAAATAAGTCATATTTTTCCATTATTAATGCAACCTCTTCTCCAGGAGTAAAGGTTTGCACCGAAAGAACATCTTTGAAAAAAATATCTTGTACACGAACTTTTTCGTGATTTGTTATTAATTTGGTAATTGGTAATGTGCCCTCTAATTTATTTTTGTCGTCAACAACATATGCCAACAAAATGTTTTCAACTTCTTCGTGCTGTCTTCGTATTTCATGCAAACAGGTTTGAACATCCCAGTTAATATTTACCCGTATAAGTTCGGTAGCCATAATACCACCGGCAGTATCTTCGTCGTAATTAAGCAGTTTTGCAACATCATATTGATGTTGGGTATTCGAAAAGTTTTGTAAGATTTCGTATGCAATATGCTTCGGAATATTTTGAAGTATATCAACGGCATCATCAGAATCCATATTTTCAACCAGTTCGGTTGCAATAATGTTTGGTGGAATAACTTTAATAAGACGCTCAATCTTATCTTCTTCAATTTCTACCAGTGTTTTTGCTGCAAGTTCGGGAGATAGTTGCAGAAAAATATAGCGAGCGTCTTCGTGCGAAAGCTCTTCCAAAATATCCGCAATATCTGCCGGGTGGAGACTATGAAAAATATCCAGCAGTTCCTCATCATCTCTCGTTTCTATGAGGGTTGAAAGGTTTTGAATGTATTCTTTTGTTAACTCAAATTTCATCGCCTATTCTTTCGCTAATGAGTGTATATAATTCGTTAAATATATAAACTCCGATACATGTAATTGTTCCGGTCGCAAACTTCCGAAATTATTATCTAATTTTTGCCCGTTTAGTAATTTTTTTAACGAATTTGATAAAGTTTTTCTTCGTTGGTTAAATGCAGTTTTAACAACGGTAATAAATAAGGACTCGTCGCAATCTAAATATAATTCTTTTTTACGTCGGAGTGTGATAACGCCGGATTTTACTTTTGGCGGTGGATTAAATTCTTTTTCGTGAACAGTGAAATTGTATTCGGCGGTGTAGAATGCTTGGGTAATTACTGATATTATTCCGTATTCTTTACTACCTTCGGGCGAACATATTCTTCGGGCTAATTCTCGCTGAAACATGCCGGTCATAAAGGGTATGTAGTGCCTGTTTTCAATAATTTTAAATACAATTTGACTTGAAATATTATAGGGAAAGTTGCCTATAATAGAAAATTGCTCGTCTTTGAAAATTTTTGTAAAATCCATGCGTAAAAAATCTTCTTGGAAAATATTTTCTTGAGGTAGAATACTATTTTCTATAAGATATTCTACCGATTCGGTATCTAGTTCTACCGCTTGCAGTGTGCAAGGTAACTTGAGGATTTCGCGGGTGAGTTTTCCTGTTCCCGGTCCTATTTCGAGCACGTTTTGAGATGCATTGCAGTCGAGCCCGTTTGCAATTTTGTGTGCAATGCCGGTATTGTTTAAAAAGTGTTGACCGAAATGTTTCTTGGGACGTACTCGCATTTTTTTTGTACAAAAAAATAACTTTCCGTTGAATAATCAAGCACATTTTTAAAATAAACGTGGAGGAAATGCATTTTTTTTGTAAAGATTAAATCCCGATAAATAATGTTTATTCAAAAACTGTTTGTAATACGGCAAGTGATTTGATGGCACCGAAATAATGAATATGTATGCGGTAATAGTTTATAAGAGCTTCGAGCAAAATCATTTTTTCTTGTAATGGAATCGGATGGGAAAGACTGTTGTTCATTATTTTATGTAAATTCAGACTTGTTTTTTCGTTCAAGCATTCTGAATTGTGGTACGGACAAAAATTACCTGCGTGTACATTAAAAAAATGATTTGTCGGTGTCCAATTATCATGAGGTCCGATGCCGAAATGTTCAGCAGTTTGCAGTAAAAATTTAATGTGGAAAATGCCCGATACTTTCTGTGCATTCTCTAAATTATCTATACTATTTAATACGTATGAATAGAGATCATTATTTGTTTCTTCGGAATGAAGAACTTTGTGTAAAAATTCACCCAAAAATTGACACATACATGCTTTTAGTATATCAGAATAAATAGCAAAGTGCATACTTGCAAACTCTATGTTTGTTATACGATACATTGACACATTTTTTTTGCGATATACCGATATGCTTACGTGAGAAAAAGTTTGAAAATATGCCATTTTCGATTGTTTGCCTCGTGCATTGTTCATGATATATGTGCCGGCACCATATTCTTTCGTGAAAATATGTGCGATAATGCTTGATTCAGAGTATTTTATGGTATGTAAAACAATTCCATCTGTTTGAGTTATCATTCTTTTGTGTCTGTAATCGATTCGTAGTATGAAATTCCGTTACTATTACTTACGCTGTATATGAACATGCGTAAAATTTCATGGAATAATTCTTTGGAAGAAATTGTATTCTCAAATGATTGTTCAATGAACAAGCTTAAATGACTAAAAATGTAAATAATTATATAGGTGTTAATATTTTTTCTGTAGAGTTTTTGTGCTTGTCCTAATGCGACGTTGTGTTCAATAAGAAGTTGTGCATTTTCAATAGTTTTTTTGTGTAATTTATTGAAAATGTGCGGGTAGTTTGTTTGAATGTCGTAGTTGATTGCCGGCGTGAAAAATGATTGTTGTTCGAATAAAAAAGAATGGACGTCAATGAGATAATCAATTGCATTTTTCTTTTTTGATATTTGCGATTCTTGAAATTCTTGAAATTTTTCGGATACATATCCCAAAAAAAGTTGTGCCACTAAATCTTCTTTATTCTTGAAATATTTATACACAGTTTTTTTAGACATATGCATGGATGAACTTAAATCATCCATTGAAATACTTTTTATTCCGTATTTCTGAAATATTTCAAGAGCTTGAGAAAGTATTAAATCTTTTTTTGCTTCCATTCAACAAATATATAAATAAAATTCAGGCATTAAAATTGTATGTATCTCATATTATTTATTTAATTTTACCTTTATGAAAAGAATCGCAATTATTGTCGCAGTATCATTGCTTACTACATTACATGTGTTTTCGCAAGATTCAGTTAGTGCATTGCCAAACAATGCATATAAGGTGGGAGAAAATCTCGAGTTTTTATTATATTATGGTGTCATGGACGGGGGAAAAGCATCTTTTACCTTACGGGAGTTTTCCACGAAAGATGAGAGGGTTATTTATCATGCAAAAGCGGAAGCAAAAACAGTTGGTATTCCTCGTTTGTTTATTGCTATTGATGATGTGTATGAAAGTTTTTTTGATGAAGTAGATTGTAAACCAATAAAGGCTATTCGCAATATTAAGGAGAATAATTACCGATATTATAATGAAGTTGTGTTCGATCATAGCACAAACAGAGTGAAAAGTCAAAAATCCGGAGTTATTGATGTGCCGGAAAATATATATGACATTATTTCAAGTGTGTATTATCTACGAAGACTTGGTTTTGATGGGGTTGAAGTAAACGACACAATAGCTGTTATGACATACTTTGCCGATGAGATTTTTGAGTACCGAATTGTTTTTAAAGGACGCGAAAAAATAACTACTAAATTAGGAACTTTTAATGCATTGAAATTCCAGCCGGTTGTGGAAACAGGAAGGGTGTTCAAAAATGAAGATGATATGCGCTTTTGGTTAAGTGATGATATTGGATATGTTCCCTTGCGAGTCGAGTTCGATATGTTGGTAGGCTCCTTGAAATGCGATTTGGTAAGTCATTCCGGACTTAAAAATAAAATTTCCAAAACCAAAAAATAATTTTTGTGTCGTATAAATCTGTGTGCTTATAAACCTGAGTTCGACGTAATTTTTCGAGTTCAGATTAGCTCCGCTGAGCTCGTCCTTTGTCCTCGGTTGATATAAAAAGCTGTTTATCAAGGCAAATTATTGAATAATAGCGAGC